>DAOUKA010000074.1:0-6396 GCA_034421915.1 Anaerolineae bacterium | reverse complement strand
GCCTTAATCATCCGGGGCTTCATAGGCAGGTCAAGCTCAATCACATCGCCCTGATTCCATACCCGTTTAACTTCGACATAGGTTTTGGACTGGATTGCTAGTTGAACCGATTCGCCATTGATTTTTAATTCGGCTCCGTCCGTCCAGCCGGGAATGCGCAGCATCAAAGCAAGTTCCTGATCAGGCGCGTCTCGAATGGTGATTTTGACCTGCTCATCCCAGGGATAATCCGTTTGCTGGCTTAGCGCGAAAGTCGCCCCGTCCGGCAATGTTGTGAGCAGGCTACTGCTACCGTACAGATGTATCCAAAGCCCTTCATCAGATTGGCCGTAGACCCAATTATGCAGGAGGGCAATCGTGCGGGCGGTGTTGGTCGGGCAACAGTAACAGTTGGAAATATACCAGCGCTGATACGAGTCCTGACTTAATAAAACATGGTCGTGTCCATACCAGCGTAGTGGGTTGGTATAACAAAAGGTCATGCCGTCCAGACTCATCGAGGAGAGCATACTGTTATACAGGACCAACTCCACAATATCTGTGTACTTGGCATCGCCTGACAAGTTGAGCATGCGCCAGTTCCACATGGCGTTAGCGATATTGGCACAAGTCTCATTGTAGGCGGTGGCATTAGGCAGTTGATATTCGAATCCAAAAGCCTCATGCACCGGTCCGCCCACGCGCTGCTTTCCCAGTTCCGGTCGCATCGAAGCACCGTGATGCAAAGCAGACGTGCCGCCGGTGATATACATTTTGCTGTTGACCATGTTGTCCCAAATCCGTTCCAATGCCTGCAATAGCGCATCCTCACCGGTCTCGGCATACACATCAGCCGCTCCGCAATATAAATAGCCGGCGGTTACGGCATGTCCGACCGCTTTGGTCTCCTCGCGCAGCGACTGCCCCGACTGGTTCAAATCCCTGCCGCCCGGTTGCGACCCGCGCATATCGACAAAGATTTTGGCAAGCTCCAGGTACTTTGGATTGTCTGTCACCCGAAAAAGGTCGAATGCCCCCATGGTATTAGATGGATTGAAGCCAAAATGCGCCAGTTCTGGCGAGCGCGGCTGAAAGAGCTCATATAGATAATCAGCTAATTTGATGGCGATTTGCAGAAAATTGTCCTGCCCGGTGATGCGATGGTGAACTGAAGCGGCTGTCAGCAGATGTCCCATATTATAAAGCTCATGGTCATGCAGGTTCGTCCAGCGCCCTTTGTCGGCACGTAACTGAACCGGTGTACTCAAATAACCGTCGTCTCCCTGTGCCTGGGCAATAACTGCAATCAGTTCATCTAATTCCGCCAGAATGTTTGTGTCTTTGGTGACGCTATAGACATGCGCCATTGCCTCCATCCACTTATAACAGTCGCCATCGCTCCACATCGTGCCCTTGTGCTCACCTGGCTGTAAGCCAGCGGCAACATAAAAGTTGCTAAAAACTGCGCCATTATCCGGCTCATCCAGCGCCCTTCGCATACTTGGGAGAACAACTTGGTGACACAGTTGAAACAGGTTTCCCCAAAACCCCGCGTCCCAGGTTACTGCGCCAACTTCCAAGGGAAATAACTTTTGATAGCTGTTTTTGTTTGGCATGACAGATTTGTATCCTTGATAATGCTAGTCTATTTGTAGCCGGTGAAGACGACGCCCTGGATAAATATCTTTTGTGTGAAGAAGAAAACAATGATTAAGGGCAGCATGACAACCAGCGATACTGCCATTAGAGAGTTCCATTCTGTGCCATAGGTTCCTTGAAAAAAGCGTAATCCAAGAGCAAGTGTATAGTTCTCTTCGCTAAAGAGGAAAATTAGCGGGCGGAAAAAGTCGTTCCAATGATACTGAAACGAGAATATCGCAACTGCTGCCAAAACTGGCTTTGACATGGGCAAAGTAATGCGCCAGAAGACGCCAAAACGCGAACATCCATCAATCACTGCTGCTTGATCCAACTCGCGGGAGTGGGTCAGGAAATACTGTCGCAGCAAAAAGATGTAAAACGGATTTCCGAACCAGGATGGCAGGATTAGAGGCCAAAAAGTATCAATCGTTCCCAAATACTTAAAGATGAGGAAATCCGGTATCAACGTTACCTGACGCGGTAACATCATAGTTGCCAGCACAATGATAAACAGGACGTTCCTGCCTTTCCAGCGCAGGCGTGAAAAAGAATAGGCAACAATGGATGAGACAATCACCTCGCCCAATACAGTCAAGACAACAATAAAGATGGTATTGCCAAAATACACATCAAATGGAAGCTGTGTCAGGGCATCGGGATAATTCGACCAGACAACGCGCTCCGGGATAAACTCTGGTGGGAAGCGGAACACATGCGAGAGTGGTTTGAGGGATGTCGAAATCATCCAGAGCAAAGGCATGAGAATAACAATCGACCCGCCACCCAAAATGAGATAGACAACTGTTTTGCTCACCAAATCACGAACATTCAAGCCAATTTTCGCACTTTGCATCAGCTAATTTTCCTCGTCGGATTCTGCCTCGTAATACACCCAGAATTTGGCGGTTGCAAACAGAATAATGGTCAAAAGCAAAATGGCGACAAACAATACCCATGCCAATGCCGAGGCGTAACCCATTCTAAAATACTGGAATGCCTGTCGATAAAGATACAGCATATAGAATAATGAGGCGTTGGCTGGTCCTCCATCAGTCATAATGAAGGCTTCGGTGAAAATCTGCATCGAGAAAATGACGCCGGTAATAAGTTGGAAAAAAATCGTCGGACTTAGCATCGGCAAGGTGATGCGCAGAATGCGCTGCCACCAGTTGGCGCCGTCAATCTCAGCCGCTTCATACAAATCTGTCGGTATGGCTTGCAATCCAGCCAGGTAGATGACCATGCCGCCACCAACACTCCACAAGCGCATAACGACAAAAGCTGGGAGAACCCATATCTTACTTCCCAACCAGGCTGGTCCCTCAATGCCAAAGATTCGTAACGCTGTATTTAACAAACCAAACTCAGTTGAAAATATCCACTGCCACAAGATGGCGACTGCCACCCCGGAAAGGATTGCCGGTAAGTAATAGATTGTTCGGAAAACAGCCAAACCGCGGATATTAGTATTCAGCAGCATGGCAATCGCGAGTCCGAATACGATGTTTAGCGGGATCGAAACCAGCGAGAAAATAACGGTGATTTTCAAAGAATGCAATGCCAGCGGATCGGTGAAAAAGAGTTTTTCGTAGTTTGCCAGCCCAACCCATTCCGGCGCTGACAGCATGTCCCAGTCCATAAAGGACAAGACCAGCGATGCTACCATCGGAAATGCCGTCAGAAGAAGGAAACCTGCCAGCCAAGGGGAGACCATGGCCCAAGCCAGAACAGTCTCCCCGCGGCGGTATCCGATTTTGATACGCGCCAAGACATTTTTTCTCTTGGCGAATTGATAAATGCTCATCTCAAATGGCTCATTTTACGTGAGGATGGGCAGCAAAGTGCTATGTCAGGGACACAGCACTTTCAGCCGGACTAGGAACGCCATTGACCTTCAAGAATAAGCGGATTGACTTGCCGTACAATTTCGTCAGCAACCACTTTGGCGTCTCTTTCTTCACCAATCATCAACAAATCAATCTGTGATTGCATAATTTGCGTAATTTCACCCCAGTTGGTCAGTACCGGATCAGGCGCGACAAAATGCCGGGCTGCATCCAGCATAACGTGCTTGTTCTCTGGTGGCAGCGGGTCGGTGATAAACCATTTCTCCTGCGCTTCAAATGAGGTCCCTTGCAAGCCGCCTTCCTTGATAATGGTTTCCATTGCTGGGCCGTTGAAGTATTTCAACAGATTCCAGGCACATTCCGGAACCTGGGACGCCTTCGGAATCACCAGGGGGAAATAATAAACATAGTTGGCTCGACCGCCAGAACCCGCCGGATAGTGACCCAATGCCACTGTGAAATCCGTTTCTCGATAGTTAGGGAAGCTCCAGCTGCCGCTATAGAACATGCCCAGTCTGCCAGTCTGCATCAGAGCATTGGTGCCCATCTCTGCCAGCGCTTCCGGTCGGGGTGCGAAGCCATATTTCCAGCGCAAATCCGAATAGAATTGCAGCCCTTCCACCGCCGCTGGATCATTCAGTGTGCATTCTGTTGGGAAGAAGGGATCGTCAACGATCTGACCGCCGAAGATGCGCACCCAGGTTTGCCAGACTTTGTCCCATCCGGTAACATCACAGCCCCATTGGGTTGTGCGTCCATTGGCGTCGGTTTTGGTCAGCCTCTCGCAGGAAGTGAAGAAGTCGTCCACAGTCCAGGCGGGGTCATCCCATTGGTCGGTTGGTGTCATTGCACCAGCTTCATCAAACAAATCCTTGTTATAATATATGGCGATGGAGGCGACGTTATCAGGCAAGCCGTAAATGCCGCCATCGTGGCTATACGCTTCGATTGCCAAATCCGGAAATTGTGACAAATCGTAATTGTCAGCCTCAATGAAAGGCTTGATGTCAACCAGCAAATCGCGGTTGAGGAAGCCAGGCAGTTCACCTATTTCGATGATAAAGACATCAGGCGGAATACCCGCAGCCAAGCTCGTGAACAATTTGTCATTATAGCCCTGGTTGGGTCCTCCGGGCACCGATGTGAAATTCAGCCCGCAATCCGGATAGGCATCGTTAAAGGGCTCCAGTGCTTTTTCTCGGATTCCGATCAATGGCGGACCGTCCCAGAACATGACGGTGACTTCCCGAACATCCTGTGCAAAAATGCGACTCATGCCCGGAATCAAACTCGTTCCAGCCAGCATTGAACCGGCAGCTGTCGCCCGTAAAAAGTCGCGGCGACTCATTCTATTTTTTTTCGCCATCTTGGTTTCTCCAAAATACTAAATGATTAAACTTCCGAAATCCATTATCTAAACATCAGACAATTTAAGACCTGCTATTTATTTGATAAATCCCCCCTTAGCCTAATTATCCCAGACTTTTTAATTATACTCATCAGGCAGTGCTTCTGCAAGCAAACTGTGCTGAGCGGAACGGTGAGAGATGAATATCGCGGACGAGTCCCTCAAATCACACCTTGCAACTGAAATGTAATCTGATAATATCCGAAAGGATAAATCTTCAGATTTTCCGGAGTGTATTTTATTGATGCCGCCAGCGAAAATCCTTTTCATCCTGCCCCGACTGGCCAATCCCGTCATCTTGATTCGCATCGACATGTTGCGACGCGCTGGCTGGGAGGTTGAAGTCATGGCCTTTCAAAGAGATATTCCTACCGAGAGGCTGCCTGACTGGCCAATAACTATCTTGGGGCGCATTCAGGATGAATTCTACCTGAGACGGCTACCTACACTGCTTTTCGTCGCGCCAAAAATTCGGGCGGCGATGCGGCGCAGCCAACTCGTGTACGCATACGGTCTGGACTTGGCGTTGGTGGCCCTCATCGCAGGATTGGGATTGGCAAAACCGGTTGTCATCAATGTGTTGGACGTCAGGGGGGCTCAGACCGCGCCGGGCTTGAGGGGATGGCTCTTGCGGACAATTGACCGCATCGTCGTCGCCAGAACCCGACTTCTGATCCTTTCCTCAACCGAGTATCATCACTATTTTCGTGACTGGCTGAAGATACGCACACCCAGCCTGGTCATCGAAAACAAAATCGAAACCTCCCGCGCTGCGGCCCGCCCCAACCAAGTATCGCAGACGGAAGAGGAGACGCCCCTGCTCAGCCGTCCCCTTGTCATCGGCTGGTTTGCTAGCCTGCGCGACCCCTGGTCCGTGGAATTCCTTAAATGCCTCATAAGGCTTGCGCCGGGAAAATTCAAAATTCTGCTGGCAGGAGATGTGTCACCGAAGCTCACCGACTTTGCCTGCTTTCTTGAGAGAAATCCCGATGTCCAATATCGGGGGATCTTTCATTATCCGGATGATATGCCAGGACTGTATCGAAACGTGGATATGATGCTAACCTGCTACCCGCCGGTCATCCCGGAAAGCTGGTCCCGTTCCTGCCGCTATTATGAATCCTGCTTCTTTCAAAAGCCTGTGATTGTTCGGGCTGGCACTGGAGACGCCGTGGAAGTGGCGAAACATCGGATTGGAGTCGTTTTGGGTGAAAGCAGCCCCGAAGCAGCCGCCAGAGAATTCAGTGCCATCACCGCTGCTGACTGGCTGTGCTGGCAGGCGAGTATGGCTGCCCTGCCGCCGCATAACTATATGTTCACAGACGAAGTCTGTGGACTAAGCGATGTGCTAAAAGACATCCTGAAATGACTTCAGCATTCCGTCAAAGTAAAATACTGGAGCGCGGTCGGGAGATGGTGGTGCCTTGGCTGCTGAGCATCTTTTTGGCTCTGGGTCCCATTTACTGGCTGCCGGGTCTCAGCGTGAGCCTGGTCTCGTGGATTGGCTGGGCTATTTTTCTG
>DAOUKA010000073.1:0-27175 GCA_034421915.1 Anaerolineae bacterium | reverse complement strand
GCGCGGATATTGGCTTTAATGACATGCGGCAGCAAGGCAGCGCAAATGGCACCGTGTGGCGCGGCGTACATCCCGCCCAGAACGCCAGCAAAACCGTGAACAGCCCCCAGCTTGGCATTGGCAAGAGCCAAGCCACCCATCAAGCTGGCGAATGCCATATCTTCCCGCGCAGCCAAATCCTCTGGCGCGGCATAAACACGGCGTAGGGAGCGACCGATTCGCCGCAAGCCTGCAACGCAGAAGGCATCCGTGAGTGGATTGGCGAGGCGGGAAACATAAGGCTCGAGCAGCTGGGTCAAGGCATCCATGCCGGTGCTGGCAGTCACCGATGGCGGCATGGCGCAGGTCAGCATCGGGTCAAGCAAAGCGATATCTGCCAGCATGCGGTTATCGCGCAGGCTCACTTTCAGGCAATGCTGCGGCGAGGCCAGCACAGCGTTTTTGGTTACTTCGGCGCCAGTGCCGGCAGTGGTCGGCACGGCAATAAAGGGAATGGGCGCTTGCCGCAGTTTTTGACCTTTGCCGATGACTTCAAGATAATCGAGAACCTCGCCTTCGTTTGGGATAAGCGCGGCGATTGCCTTGCCGCTGTCCAAAACACTGCCGCCGCCGATGCCAATCACAAGGTCGCAGCCAGCAGACAAAGCCAGCGCTTTCGCCTGATTGACGACATCAATGGTGGGTTCGCCAACAACTGGATAAAGTGTATGCTGAAGTCCGGCATCCTGCAGCGATTGGATGCAGCCACCAACGCGCCCTGGCTGGCTGCCGGTGACCACGAGCGCGTGCCTGCCCTTGTCACCCGCGAGTTGTGCCAGTTGACTAACGCTGCCGCTGGCAAAAATAATCCGTGCTGCGGTGGCAAATTCAAAGCCCATACCCTTTGTTTCCCTTCGTTGGTTTATCTATGATTGTCATTGTAAAAGCTGTCGCTATAATGGGATTATGTCGAAAAATCAGGAGAATTGCGAATGCTGGAATGTCAATCTGTGATGACGGATGAGGTGCTGGCAGGACGGGCGCTGGTTGCTTATGTGGGGCGGATGCTGTTTGACCGTCATCTGACCGATGCCTGTGGCGGCAATATCAGCTTGCGCGTTGGCGATGTCTATTGCATGTCGCCGACCCTTGCCGGGCATCTGCGCCAATGGCAGCTGGAAGCCGAGGATGTGCTGGTCGTCAGCAGGCGACGGGAAATTTTGCAGGGGGATGGCAAATTGACCCGCGAAACCGCTGTTCATTTTGGTTTGCATGAAAACTATGGTGAGTACGGACGGGCGGTCATCCACTGCCACCCGCGCAATCTGATGGTCTTTGCCTGCACCAATACCGCAATGCCCCCAGTGATGGAAGCGACGCGCAAATTCGGGGTCACGCCAACTATCGAATATGCTCCAGCGCATAGCCCCAAGCTGGGTGAGCGCATTGTCGCCACCATGAAAGGGCGCGAAGCCCGCATCGCCAACCATGCGGCAGGGACGATTGCCCCCTGGCACGGCTTGTTTTTAATCGGCAAACATCTGGAAGCGGCTTTGGATGCGGTCGAACGACTCGATACCAATGCCTATGTGATGATGATGGCACAGCATTTGGGCGCCAGCGCGATGCTGCGCCAGGAACGCGCTCAAATGGAAGCGGCAATCGCCAGCTTCAGCGAAGACTAATCCCCCATGATTGTCTCACTGACACCCAACACTACCCTCGATTTGACGGTCTTCATCCCCAAGTTCGTAGCGAATACCACCATTCGCGCCACCCGAACCTATCATAGTATGGGCGGCAAGCCGACAGATGCCGCTTGGATATTGGGGCGCATGGGAGTCGGCAGCTTGGCTCTGGGTTTATCCGCCGGCGCGGTTGGCGAAAAAGTCAAATCCATGCTGGAAGACTTTGGCGTCGAAACCGATTTTGTCACCGTCGATGGCGAAACCCGCATCAATGTGGTAATTATGGACGAGGCAACAGGCGAACACACCACCATCACGACAGCATCCATGTCCGTTGCGGACACGCATCTGGACACGCTGCGCGGGCGTTATATTAAAGCGCTGAAATCGGCGTCGGTGGTGATTACCGGTGGGTCACTGCCGCCTGGAATGTCGCCAGGGTATTATGTCGACGCGATTCAGTTGGCACAGGCGCAGCATGTGCCTGTCATCTTTGATGCCGCGCAACCGAATTTAGAGGTGGGTCTGACCGCCAGCCCCACGTATATTAAACCGAATCGGCATGAGTTGGCAGCTTGGGTCGGTCGGGAACTGCCGACTATCGAGGCAGTTTATGCCGTCGGGGAAGCGATATTGCAGCGCTATGGCACGCAGTCGATTATCACATTGGGGGCGGACGGGGCGCTGGCGATTCTGAAAGACCGCAGTTATCGCATTCCAGCAATTGCGGTTGAAGTGAGCAGTCCAGCCGGGGCGGGCGATGCGGTGCTGGCAGGTTTGGCACATGCGATTCATCATGGCAAGAGGATTGAAGCTGGCTTGCGGCTGGGGATAGCGGCAGCGACGGCAGTCTGCCTGCAACCGGGAACAGCCGCTTATGATGTGGCGGATATGCAAGGCTTTTTGCCGCAAGTTAAGCTAATTCCCTATCCTTGAGATAGCAGACAGGATCCACGCGACCATCAATATCGAAATGCAAATAGGCGCGGATCGGATTACTCACTATCTACAGCTTCGATATTAGAAAGGACAGCGCTTCTGGATGCTAAAGCTGTTGCGGCTTACACAAACAGCGGCTCCATCTGCCATTCAGCGACCATGGCACCCATGACCTCATCTGGCGTGCGTTCGGTGAAGCGCTGCGCGGCATCCAGAACTTTCGGCAGCAAAGCAATATCGCCAGCAGTATTGAGAAAGACATCCTCGTTGCCCAAGACCCAATGAACCGCCTTGTCGATGCTTGCCTGGTCGGTCAGAGGTTCATACCAGGTGTTATGACTGCGTTGTTGGGCGAGATAGGGACGGCGTGTGATGGATTTGATGGTCTGGATGGCGCGGTTATGCTCTTTGCACATCCTGACAACATCCTCAAAGCCAGCACGATAGGTCTCGTTTTGCATCATCAGATAATTATAGGGCAAAAGTACCGAATCAAAATCAAAATGATGGAGGCTTTTCTGGTGCATCCGCGCGATGGCAACATCATGGCCGGTAACGCCGATATATTTGACCAAATCCTGTTCCCGCGCCTCCTGCACATACCTCAAGACACCATCCGCGCTCATCGCCACTTCCCATTCCTCTTCACCAACCAAGTAATGCAGCTGAATCAGGTCAACTTCACTGACTCGCAAGCGCTCCAGTGAGCGCTCGAATTCTGCTTTTGCCTTGTCATAGCTGCGTTCGCCGGTTTTGGTAGCCAGGAAAAAATCCTGGCGATGCTTTTCCATCCAGGGACCCAAACGCAATTCCGAGTCGCCATAGCTGGCGGCGGTGTCAATATGATTGATTCTATATTCAATCAGAAGCTCCATCGTCTGGTCGGCTTCGTCCTGGGTGACATTGCCGAATGCCGCTGCGCCAAACAGCAAACGGGTGCTCAGATGTCCGGTGCGTCCAAATTCCTTTTTTGCGATTGCCATAATATCTCCATATAGAAACGATTGGCCAATTACGTTCACAATCTTATTATAGCGCAGGGTGGGCTGGCTTTAAAGCGGGTTGGTTCTGGTTTTCAAAATCTTGCTTGTCATTTGGTAATCCAGTTGGGACATCAATTGCCCTGCACATTTAAGGTCATCAGATAGTATTCGCGCCTAATGCTGTTACCGTCAGGATAACGGAATTCCAGCACTTCTCCGGTCATGCTCTCTTTCATTCCCAACAGCAGGTCATAGCTCCCAGCCTCGATGTTACAGGGCATTCTGATTGCTGCTAGGGCACGGTAGTATCTGTCAGTTTTCCATTCAATTGTAAGTTTATCGGCCGGAACCGTATTGGCTATCGCAATTTGTCCATCGCCATCACCATTGGCAAGAATGAGGGACAATGTATAGGATGAATCACTCGGTTAAGCAATCTGCCACCAACTCTCGATGCTCACCCATTGGCAGCCCACCACATCGACTGAATCTTGTAGTGAATAGCAGGAAAGTATCACCGACATGGATTATAGAGCCGGCGTGTTCTGGTATATAGGCAAATTCGGACTCATCGTGAAAATACTAGAAGAGGCTTGTCGAATGCAGTAATATCATAAATCAACACATCACTGTCTTCATAAATCGGCGTCTCTAGCGCAAACATTTTAAACATCCAACCGGCAGGCCGCATAATGGCAGATAAGGATATTGGCACACGGCGATGCAAAATAAGATATCGAAATCCATCATCTTCAAGCTCAGCGAATGCCGCGTGCCAATCTTCAATGGTCAACGCTCCCACAGCAGCATCAGCCGAATCACGTAAAATCGTGAGTAAGAGATTGGAGTCGATATATTCATATGCGTCAGGTGGAACACGCGCAATCATACCCTCCACGATGGGGCGCCCATGAAACCGCTGCACCGACATATAATACTTGGATATGTTACGTCCAAAGGGGACATCAATGATTGCCCCTTCAGGCAAATCAGCCAGTACAGACAGATATTGTGGCCGAGGCGTTAAACGTGTTGGAAGTGGAAAGATGCTGGTGCCATAGAGCAGCATAACCACAGAAATCGTCAGTAGTATCCACTGCATTCGGCTGAGCACAAGTGACCGCAGGCGATAGTGCAAACCATAACCAACCAATACAGAATACGGAAACAAAAACACCAGTTCCATACGGAAAGGCACCTTGAGAATTCGGAAAACAAAATTATCCTGCAACAGACGGTAGGGTGTCCAATAAATACTGTCAAGATAGTTGCCGTTAAAATAGATTTCCACACCAAGACTTAGTAACCAGAACGCAAGCGCCAATATGATCCAAATGACAACATTCCGTTTAACTCTTAAAGCATAAACTACGCCCATCAAAGCGAATGCCATACTGACCACACCTACATGCGACAAGCCCTGGTATACGGATCTCATCTCCAGTTGGTCATTGCCCAAGTTCGCTATACTCTGCATATAATTCAAAGGATGCGAAAGCTGAGCTTTCGCATAAGATAATATATCTACACTGCCGTCTCTGTGAGTAACTACACTGTCCGAAATTGCACTTTGAAGATTATTCGACCGAACATTCACAATCAATAGTGGTGAACTAAAAACAATCGCAGATATCCCAAATACAAACATCGCTGTCCAGAATAAACGCAAAGTCCATAATTTATGGATAACCATATACAGAAATACAAAACCGCCACCCAACAACATCGCAAAAATCGCAATCTTGAGATTCATGTAAGCATTCAATGAAAAAAGAAAACCTGCTACAACCATCACCAGCAACACCGAGCGCGTGCGTTTTCGTACTTGAATTTGTGAAAGTCCATATAAAAATACCAGCATGAACCAGGGAATCCACTCGGTTGCGCCTGTATTAGGTTGTTGGAGTGCACGGGCTAAACCAGGTGCAGCAAAGGCATAAAATGCACCACTCACCCAAGCCGAGATTCGCTCTTTGAAGAGCATCAGTCCGATGAGGTACATGCCGTATGCTTTGAAAAGAATGCCAATCATCGCTGTGAGGTTAAACGCAAGCGGATCGTCAAAGAAACTGTATAGAACACTCCACAGCGGAAATGTTGTCCAACGCCGTGGTTGGAAGGTTAAATCCAAGCCCTCTGGATAAAATAGCAGTTGACTGTCGTGAATGTCATTCCCTTGATTGAGCGCCTCCCGCATCCACCAGTTCTGCCACAACGCTGTATGTGTATCGACGTTGTTCATTAGCAAATGATCGGACATTCGCAAAACAAACGGGTAACTCATCACCATGAAGGTCAATAGATACAGTAATAGAGGGACTCTATCATATCGCCAACGATTACTTACAAATTGCAGCACACATCTCTTCTCCCGCTTGTGATTTTAATGATTGCCACGGCAAATCAGGAGCCAGCGAGGAATCTAACGCCTTGCAGCACACCCTGCTTCTGCTCATATTCGGTATCATCATAATAATGATCTTCCAGTTCAATGCTGATGCAGCCGGCATAGTGATTGTCGCGCAGGATGCTAAGGATTATCTTCCAATCGGAAATCCCATGACCGGGGATCGTGTAACGCCAGTTCATGCCACCATATTTGTAAGCGGGCGCAAAGGTTGCCGGCTGCAGATTGCCGTATTGGTACAGATTCTCGTCGATAATCATGCAGTCTTTGCCATGCACATGAAAGACATGCTCGACAAACTCCTTCAGGAATCGAATCGGGTCAATACCCATCCGAACCAGATGCGACGGGTCATAATTGACACCCATGTTGGCTGAACCCACCTGTTCAATGAAAGCGCGGTAGGTTTCGGGGGTACAGACCAGTGAGCCAGGTCCCGGCCAGCCTTCAATCACCAGATAAGCATCATTTTCTTCAAAGGTCGAGCGCAGTTCGCCATAGCTCTCGACCATATAGCCGAAGTTCTCGGCACGTTCACGCGATGGGTCTTCGGGAATCATGCAAATGAAGAAGGTTTGGACACCGACAGCGGCGCAGGTTCTAATATAATCGGCATTTTTGGCAACTGCCGCGCGGCGTTTGCCCGCATCGGGCGACATCATCTCGCCCCAGACAGTTAAATCAGCCGTGCCGACCCGCAAACCGGCATCTATGACCAGCTTGGCAGTCGTATCGCTGTCCGTTCCGAGGTCAATAACCTCCAGCGCATTTTCTTGCGCCCACGCAATCATGCCGTCGAGGTCTTGTTCCCAGCCAAAGTTGCGCCGCCGCCATCCGAGCGGGAAATTGCCTGTTGCTGTTTTCATTAAATGTCTCCTTGTTGTGATAACAATGACTCTGTTTCAGGTGGTTAAAGTTGGCACTGGCTGACCATCTTTGCTGGCGGATTCGACAATGGCATCCCAGAGCTTCGCCATCCGCAAGCCGACTTCGGGCGGACAGGGATTTTCGATTTTGCCGGCGCGCACCTGTGTGAACTGCTCCCAGGCGCCGCGCATCTTCGGCAAGTCGGTTTCGATATAATCTTTGTCACCGACACGCTGAATAGACAGACGTTCACCATAAATACCCGTGTGAATAGCGCCTTTGCTCAGGCTGACATAAATTTGGGAATGCAAGCCGGGAATGGAATCACCGCAGCCATTGATGGTCACCAACGCGCCCGATTCCAAACGGCCCATCACCACGCCGTTGATGTCAACTGCCGTGCCGCGGTTGTCCGTCCAGGCAGCAACCGTCCGAAAGTCTTCGCCAACCAGCGTGCAAACCGTATTCAGCATATGGGCGCCGGTATCAAAAAGGAAGCCGCCACCAGCGATTTCTGGAACTTGCCGCCAGGTGCCGATAGTGGCGCTCTTCCAGCCTTGCCAGACCATGCCGGTCACATTCAGAAGCTCACCGAGTTCGCCGGAGGCGATGAGGCGAGCGGCTTCGCGCACTTGCGGTGACAAACCGCCCTGAAAGGCCACCACCAGCAAGCTGCCAGTGCGGTCACGGGTTTCGATGAGGCTCAACGCTTCTTGTGCGTTCATCACCATCGGCTTTTCCAGCAAAACATCCAAACCGGCTTCGAGGCACATTTTAGCCTGGTCGTGATGGAGGGCGTGGGGCGTAACGATAAATGCGGCTTCGAGTTCGGCGCTGTATCGTTCAAGCAATTTGGCAAGCTCGGGTTCGTTGGGCGGTGGCGCAGCGCCCAGTTCATCGAGTCTTTGAACTGTCAGTTCATAGTTGTTGGAAGATGGCTCGCAGATGACACTTATCTCGGCCCCTTTTTCAATTATCAGGGGCAGATGATGACGCGCCATACCGCCAGCGCCAATTAACGCAATTTTCGTGGACATAGCAACTCTCAATCAGAAATAAGAAATAAAGTTTTTCACTGCGAGTCATTGTATCAATTATGCTGCGATTCGACTATGATTTGATGCCCCGATTTTCAGATTGGTGCGCTGTTCCGCGCTTATTTGACAAGCGCCTTCAAATCTACTAAACTCACCTCTATATTATTTATTTCAAACCTGCTGGCAAACAAATCTTATGGACAAATTGATTATTACGACAGCACTGACCGGCGCCATCACCGTGCCAACGCAATCCCCGCACCTGCCCTTGACACCCGATGAAATCGCCAATGACGCTCACGCCTGTGCCGCGGCGGGCGCAGCAGCCGTTCATATCCACGGGCGCAATCCGCAAACGGCTCGTCCGGATTCTGATCCGGAATTGTTTCGGGAAATCGCTGGCAAAATCAAAGCCCAAAGCAATCTGATTGTCAATATCACAACCGGCGGCGGCATGACCATGACGCCTCAAGAGCGCCTGCGCCCGATTCCTCTGCTCCGTCCCGAAGTCGCATCTTTTAATTTGGGGTCGATAAACTTTTCGGTGCATAAAGTCGCAGAAAAATTCCGCGATGAAGATTGGCGCTTTGATTGGGAAAAGGGCTTTTTGGAAGATTCGATTAACCACATCTTCTCCAATACCTTTGGCAGCATGACTGTTTTTGCCAAGACGATGGCGGAATACGACACGGTGCCCGAATTTGAGGCTTATGACCTCGGGCATCTGCACAACCTGAAATTTTTGGAGCGAGAAGGCCTGGTGAAGCCGCCCTACTGGATTCAATTTGTGTTGGGCGTGCTGGGCGGATTGGGCGCCTCGGCGCGTTCACTGGTCAACATGATCGATACCGCCAATGACCTTTTTGGCAAAGACAATTATCAGTGGTCGGTGATTGGCGTCGGCCGCCATGCCTTTTCGATGGCGGCGCTGGCAATCACTATGGGCGGGCATGTCCGCGTTGGGCTGGAGGACAATGTGTATCTCAGCCGTCATGTCTTCGCCACCAATGTCCAACTGGTCGAAAAAGCGGTGAGGCTGGCCAGGGAATTGGGCCGCCCGATAGCGACTTCGGATGAAGCGCGGCAAATGCTGGGGCTGAAGGGACTGGACAAGGTGGGGTTTTAGTTGGCAGGCAAAAGCAATGACAAAAAATGTCCTTGCTCTATGCGCTGGTGGTATAATAGATTGTATCTACAATGTATCTACATAAGGAGAGCAAACCATGCTCGCTAAGGTTCAGAAGTGGGGCAACAGCCGAGCGATACGGATTCCAAAGGCGTTGGCAGTCGAACTCGGGCTGGAGTTTGGCAGAGAAGTAGAACTGGTAGCCACTAACGGACAACTCCATATTGTTCCAGTGCAAGAGTTCCTTCCATTATGAGCTTGAGGAATTGGTTGCTGGCATTACTCCAGAAAATCGCCACGAAGAATGGGACATTGGACCGCCTGTAGGCAATGAGGTCTGGTAGTGTCCTATATTCCAGATCATGGGGATGCTGCCCTACAACAGGTCGCCAAAAGGGTTATCCATTTGAAGTTCCACTGCCTGACAATTCTGATGCCTATGGTGTTGTGCTGGTGGATCATCTAAAGAGCATTGATTGGCGAGTTCGCAAAGTCGAATTCATAGCCAAAGCTCCTGACTCGGTTCTCGCTGAGGTGCTTGCAAAACTCAATGCAATTCTGGGCTAAAGAACGCGGAATGAGCGCAGCGCTCGTAAAAAGCAAATTCGCATGAGGCCTAACCCCCAGCGCATCAGAGGGCTGCCGCCCAACTTGATTGCGGCTTGCCATTGTTTCCGATAAAATATCCTTGCAGGACTATTCTCGTTTTGTTTATGTTATATGTTAAAGGAGCGATTTTTATGAATCACTTTCAACGTGGGCTTGGATTGATTGCGGTGCTTGTCTTGCTGCTGGGTGTATTTGTCACCGCGGCACAAGACGAAAAAGTGCTGGTCATCGGCCATGCCGAAACTACCGATTCACTGGATCCGGCGAACGGCTTTACCCATAGCACCAGCATCGTCAACCACGCCACTTACAGCCGCCTGGTCACATTCCCTGATGAGGATGCCAGCGAAATTCTGCCGTCCTTAGCCGCAAGCTGGGAAATCTCCGACGATGGGCGCATCTATACCTTCATGCTCGATGAGCATGCCGTCTTCTCAAATGGCGATGATGTGAACAGCGATGATGTCGTGTTCAGCATTCAGCGCCTTCAGCATGTCAATGGCAATCCGTCCTTCCTCGCCGACCATATCGTCGAGGTGACAGCGCATGATGACGACACTGTTTCGATGACCCTGGAAAATGCCCGCCCCTCTTTCCTGTCCGAATTGACCAGCTATGCCTTCAGCATCACGAACGCTGATGTGGTGCGTGCGAATGGTGGCACGGATGCGATGGATGCGATGGAAACCGACACTGCCGAAGATTACCTCAACAGCAGCTCCGCCGGTTCGGGTCCTTACATTCTGGAAGCATGGGAGCCGCAGGTACGCGCCGAATTGGTGCGCAACGAGAATTACTGGGGCGAGCAGCCTTACTTCGACCGTGTGATTATCATCAATATATCGGAAGCCGCCACTCAGAAAGCAGCTTTGGAAAGCGGTGACATTCATTTGGCAACGGATTTGAGCGCCGACCAAATCGCAGGCCTGGAGGGCAACGATGCCATCGAGATTTATCGCGGCATCAGCGCCGTTACCCACTTTGTCATTATGAATCAGGATGAGTCCCTCAGCGGCCCCTTCAGCAATCCTATGGTGCAGCTGGCGGTTCGATATGCGCTGGATTATGAGGGCTACAAAACACTCTGGGGTGGCGTCACACCGGGGAGCAATATGTGGACGGGGCTGTACACTGCCTTTGGTGAAGACCACGCCTTCAGCCGTGACCTCGACAAAGCGCGTGAGTTGCTGGCGGAAGCCGGTTATGCCGATGGGCTGGATATGACACTGGAATACCCCGACATCACCTTTGGCGGTGTCCACTTTGCCACCAACGCTCAGAAGATCCAGGCTGACCTGGCGGAAGTGGGCATCAATGTGACGCTGGCGCCGGGCGAGATGCAGGTTGCGCTGGAACGCTATCGCAGTGGCGAACACGGCATCGGTTACTGGCTTTGGGGGCCCGACCTGCTTGACCCCTTGGACTTTTTGAGCTTCCTGCCCGGCGGCAAGGTGGCAACCGAGCGGAACAACTGGCAGCTTGAAGATGTTCCCCAAGAGATTCAAGACCTGATTGCCGCCGCAAAAAGCACCAGTGATGCCGCCCAACGTCTCGAAATTTTCACCGCCTTGCAAGAGTTCAATCAGCAGAGCGGGCCCTTCGCGCCATTCAACGTGCCCGACTTGCAAACGGCTTATCTGGCAAATATCGAAGGCTATATCTTCCATCCGCAATGGACTTTGGATGTCGCTATATTAAGCCGCGCCGAATAAAAGCCGCCGCTGTCATTCGCTAGAACGCCAGAGAGTTGGGACGAATCCCAACTCTCTATTTTTGCCTGCGGTTTTCGACTATCCTCTTAACTGTGGTACACTAAAGTTCATTCTTCTTTCAGCCGATTGCCTGTTGGTCTTTATGAATTTCTTCCGCTATTTTGTTCGCCGTACACTTTTCGTCATGCCCCTTCTGCTTGGCATTACTGTTGTCACCTTTCTGACCGCCAACGCCGTGCCAGCCGACCCCATCAATGCCAACCTGCCGCAGAATGCCCTGAATAACGAAGAAATAGTCGAAGCCTTCCGCAAAAAGTGGGGCCTGGATAAACCCTTGCACGAGCAGTATCTCACCTATCTCGGCAATTTGCTGCGCGGAGATATGGGCATTTCCATCAAGACGCGCAAGCCAGTCATCGAAGACATCAGCCGCTTCCTGCCAGCGACCATCGAGCTGGCAACGCTAGGCATTGTCTTTGGAATGACGCTGGGCGTGAGCATGGGATTGATTTCGGCAGTGTGGAAAGACAGCCTGCTGGATTATATCGCGCGGGCGGTGGCCTTGATTGGCGTATCTTTCCCAGTTTTTTTACTGGCATTGATAGGCTTGACCCTGTTTTATGCGCAATGGGGAATCGCGCCCGGGCCAGGCAGGCTCGACATCATCATGCGCCCTCCACCGACCGTGACCGGTCTTTTCACGATTGATGCCCTGCTCGATGGCGACTGGAAAACCTTCCGCAACGCCTTCTCCCATCTGATTTTGCCAGCCATGACCCTGGCGCTGTACATAAGCGGCGGTATTTCGCGCATTACCCGTTCGTCCCTGCTGGAGGTCTTAAATCAGGATTATATCCGCACCGCCCGTGCCAAAGGGCTGCGCGAGCGTTATGTCATTCGTTTTCATGGTTTGCGGAATGCCTTGATTCCAGTGGTGACCATCATCGGCTTGTCCTATGGCAATTTGTTGGTCGGGTCGATTTTGATTGAGTCGATTCTTGCTTACCCCGGCATCGGGCGTTATATGTTCCGCGCCAGTACCTCACAAGATTTCCCGGCGATGATGGGTGTGAGTTTGCTGATTGCCTTTATTTATGTTGGAGTGAATTTTGTCGTCGATATCCTCTATTACTTCCTCGACCCCAGAATACGGGTGGGATAACAAGCCCAAGACAGCGCTTTATCACCTGCGCCGCAATCCACTGGTGGGCATCGGGATAGTCGTTTTGGTGATGTGGTTATTCATCGCGCTGAGTGTGCCGTTAATTTCGCCTTTTCCTCCCTTGCAGCAAGACCTGGCGAACCGCTTGCAAGCCCCGAATGCAAACTATCTGATGGGGACAGATGAATTGGGGCGCGATATATTCAGCCGTGTTTTGTGGGGCGCCCAAATCACCATCCCAGCCGGGCTGGCGGTGGTGATTTTCAGCAGCCTGTTGGGGACGGCTATCGGTTCGATTGCGGGTTATGCGGGCGGGCTGATCGACGAATCGCTAATGCGCCTGACCGAATTGTTCATGGCTTACCCGCCCATCATTCTGGCAATGGCAGTCACGGCGGCCCTGGGACCCGACCTCAGGAATGCGATTTTGGCGCTGGTGGTCGTCTGGTGGCCCAGCTATGCGCGGATGGTGCGCGGCTTGACGCTGGAAGTCAAGGCACAGGAGTATGTCGAGGCGGCGCATAGCGTTGGTGCGAGCGGGCTGTATATTTTGTTTCGCACGATTCTGCCTAACTGCATCGCCCCGGCTGTGATTCTGGCAACCTTGGACTTTGGCTACGCCATCATTGCCTTCGCCAGTTTGAGCTTTATTGGATTGGGACCGGAGCCATCCTCACCGGAATGGGGGCGGATGGTGAGCATCGGCATTGATTTTTTCGACCAATGGTGGATGTGGCTGTTCCCCGGCCTGGCGATTGCCAGCCTGGTGATGGCATTCAATTTTATCGGCGACGGCTTGCGCGATATTTTGGACCCACGACTGCGCGGAGAATAACGCCAGACTCATGGGACATCAGCATTTTTAGGGATGGTTTCGCGTGGCGACTGGCTTATAATCTTCGCAACACTACTTTCACCAATTATTTCTAAAGGAGGAATACCCATGACACTGGATGAAAAAGCACGGGCAATGGGCATCGACATTGAAGATTTCACCCCCTCGACGACCCTGGCGCCAGCAACCCGTATCGGCAATACGATTTATGTCTCGGGGCATGTTTCGAGCGGCTACAAAGGCAAGCTCGGCGCTGATGTCGCGCTTGAAGACGGGCAGAAAGCCGCCCGCGTCTGTGCCGTACAGCTATTGCAAGCCGCCTATACCCTCACTGGCACATTGAACAGCCTGCGCCTGCGCAAATTGCTGGGCGCGGTCAACTCGGCGCCCGATTTCACCGACCAGCATTTGGTCATCAATGGCGCATCCGAGTTGTTCTGGGAATTATACGATGGTGAATTGCATGCCCGCAGCGCTCTCGGCTTTGCCTCCTTGCCGCTCGGTTTTGCGGTTGAAATCGAAGCCATTTTCGAGGTCGTGGACTAGCGCAAGCGCATCCACAAGCATGACCAGCGTTGAACTTGCTGTTCAACCCCGACCTGCCTGCCACTGAAGGTAGCTGGCGCAGACGCGAGTTCATCATTAAGGAGAAACGGTCTCGATTTTTGCGGGCAATGGTGTATAATAAGATGTTTGCGCCAGTGTGTTGCGAAAACACCCAAGTCACATAGAAAAGGGAGCTTCATTATGCCCGGTAAACGTAAAATCACAGGCACCAAGCCACTTTTCGGTCAGTCACGGAGCAAGGCATTTAATACCACCAAACGGCAGTTCAAACCGAACCTGCAAAACAAGCGCATTTATGTACCTGAACTTGACCGTTGGGTGCGCGTGAAAGTAACCGCCAAAGAAATCAAAACCATCGACAAAATTGGCTTGCTCGAATTTTTGAAGCGGCGTGACATTCCTTTGAAATCGCTGCTTTAATGTCCCAAAACAATCTATAGACGGGCAGGGTCGGATTTCATTCGACCTTGTTTTGTTTCATCAGGCCTTTTGCCGAATGCTGTCTGATGCTGAAAGCAGGAGATTGACACAATATGAAGCAGCATCATAACTTTCTTATTAAGCAGTTTCGGGGTACAGAACCCGGCCGCGGGCAGCGCAAACAGCGCCCGGAACATCTGGGCACCAGGCGCAAGCGGTATGGGCTGACGAATGCCCGGCGCCGTCAAATCCTGCTGGATTTTATCACCAGGCACAAGGATATGACTTATAATGCTTGGGTTGCCCTGATTGATGCGCTTTATCATGGGGAGTCTTATGAAGAACGCTGTGCGCCGCAAACGCTGCTGGTCAAATTCCCGCAGTACCGCCGCCAGCTGCCGCTGAGCCAACTGGATGAATGGCTGGGCAACCTGGAAGGCTGGGCGGAGGTCGATAGCACCTGTCAGACTGTCTTCAGCGACAAGGACATGCTCACCGATTGGGATGCCTGGCAAGACTTTCTGAAAACGCTGGCAGGCGATGAGAACACCAACAAACGGCGGGCATCCCTGGTGCTGTTGACAGCGCCCATCAGCAGTTCCCCCGATACCCGCATCCTCGACCTGTCGCTTCATCTCATTGACCGCCTCAAACACGAAAAGGACAAGCGGATTACCAAGGCGATTTCATGGCTGCTGCGCAAGGGCATCAGACAACATCGCCAAGCCATTGAGGCCTATCTGGATTCAAATGCAGGGACTTTGCCTGCCATCGCGCAGCGCGAAACCCGCAAGAAATTGCTGACTGGCAAAAAATAAGCTGTGACATACTTGACGCACAACTATTTCTCAGGTTCATTGGCTTTCAAATACGCGATTGCGTTGCGAAGAAAGTCCTCCCCATTCTTGAACCTGCCCAATCCTGTGTTGCAGCTATCGCAAAGATAGCCCCGTCTGCGCCCCGCCTTATGATCGTGGTCGATGACTACTCTGACATTCACGCCCACGATTCCCATCTTACGGCAAATTGGACATCTCCATAGAGAGCCTTTAGGCGGTTTCTGCCGCTCGGCTTCCTTGCGTTCACGGCTGGACATCTTGCGACCTTCAATTCCTTGCCGACATTTTCGACAAGATGGGCGCCGGGTTTTGATTCCTTGCGCGTCTATCTGATTGACCTCAAATTCACTTTCAGGTTTTAGCACGAAACAAATGTTGCAAATCAAATTATCGTAGCCCTTACCCGTCTCATACACATTGACATTTGCCGTATCATTTCGCTCAACCGCAAATTCCATATCTTGACCTGGCAAATAGACATGCACCTCGTCAGATAACTCTTGCAATACCACAGCAACAGAGTTCTTGGGAAAGTGACTGCGAATTGTATCTCTTTCTCCGTGTGGACAAGCATAACCCAGCCCGCTCATACAAAGAAGCCATTTAGATTTTCCTATTGGGTTAGACAATTTTCCACCGCTACAGGCAATCCACACTGGCTTAGCCGCTCGCGGGCTATTTCTATGTAGTCGGCCGAAATGTCAATCCCGATAAAATGGCGATTGTTTAACAAAGCCATTTTACCCGTGGTTCCAGAGCCACACAGGGGGTCTAGCACCATATCGCCGGGGTTGCTCCACGAAAGGATATGATCTTGTGCCAACTTTTCGGGGAAGACAGCCGGATGTTGAAAGGCGATTTTGTCAGCTGTTGTACCACCCAAGCCAACCGCATACGACCAGATATTGGTTCGGGTCTTTTCCTTGTTAAGTCTGCCCAGCTTCTTTTTGTTAATTCCGTCTGGCAGCTTATTATGCGTCAACATCTCATAACCATGGCGTCGGGTCTTTTCCTTAAGGGGATTGAATGTGGTCGGTTTTCCCTTTGACAGGACGAACATCATCTCATAAGCGTTGGTATACGCATTGCTTCGCGTGAAGGGCGTGTTTTTCTTCTGATATATCATCACATCATGGACGCTAAATCCAATCTCCTGGAAATAAATTGCCTGACGGAAGGAGGTGAGGCTGCGCCCGCCCTTAATCTTGTCGCCGACTACCCATACGACCACACCGCCAGCAGCAGTTACCCGAAAGAGTTCGCTGGCAATCTCTTCAAAAGGGAAAACGTAGCCATTATAATTTCTCAGCCCGTCATAAGGTGGCGAGGTCACTGTCAACTGAATGCTTTCTTCTTCCCATCCACGCATAATATCGACACAATTGCCAACAATCAGCTTCGCAGCCCTGTCTTCATTATCCTCAATGATTGGCATTTTCATTTGTTTCATTTGTAACCTTCATTTTCAATTTTCTTATGGGCCTGATAATAGCTTCAATGCAAGATAAGCCTCATTGCAGGGCAGCTAGCTGCTGACATAATGATCCTGGATAATGTATTGGTAGTCGCGTGGCGGACGAACATAATCTTCCTCATTGCGTGGAGGCAGTTCTGGCAATTTCATGGGGCCTGGCAAGATGACGCTCTGGTATGGAATGGCACCCAAAATATCACGAATAACGTTCAGGCGAGTACGGCGTTTGTCATTGGAATTGATTTGCCGCCAGCGCGATTCGGGAATATCGGTATGTTCAATCATCAGGTCTTTCGCCTTGGAATACTGAACCCAGCGATTGCGTGATTCGAGGTCAATCGGGCTGAGTTTCCAGCGCCGCATCGGGTTGCTGGCGCGTTCCTGAAAGCGGCGTTCCTGTTCCTCATCATCCACCGAAAGCCAATACTTCAGCAAGATAATGCCATCACGAATCAGCAAACGTTCAAAGTTGGGCGCATCGCGCAGGAAATTCCAGTATTGTCGGTCAGTGCAGAATCCCATCACCCGCTCGACAGTGGCGCGGTTATACCAACTGCGGTCAAACAGGACAATTTCGCCAGCGGCTGGCAGATGAGGCACATAGCGCTGGAAATACCATTGGGTTTGTTCGCGGTCGGAGGGTTTGCCAAGCGCCACCAGGCGAATATCGCGCGGCTGGAGGGGTTCTATAATGCGTTTGATGGTGCCGCCTTTGCCGGCCGCATCCCGACCATCAAAGGTAATCATCACCCGCATCCTCTGCTGTTTAATCCAATACTGCCACTTCACCAGTTCAAATTGCAGCCGCGCCAGTTCTTTTTCGTAGAGTTTTTTGTTGAGGCGCTTGGGTTTTTTGGTCATTACTCGCTTTTTCTTCGACATACACAACTCTCCAAAGACAACTCGGTACACACTCACTTTCTATAGCATAACATATTCTTTGCCCCGCTTCGCTCGGATTTAATCAGCTGTGGTCTACTAACTTCGCTGATTTGTACTATAATCCCCTCATGTCAAACCAGCAGACAGCCCAGCGCGCTATGCGGCGCAGGCAATCCACACCCTGTATCGACACCTTGGACGGCAAAGCCAAGCCAAATTTTTTTATCGTGGGCGCACCCAAATGCGGGACAACATCCCTGCATGAATACTTGCAGCGTCATCCTGATGTCTTTATGCCCTTTTATAAAGAGCCACATTATTTCGGTTCCGATTTGCAGGGTTCGCGCTTCCGACAATTCCGCAACAATCCGATAAAGTATTTCAAGCTCTTTCAGGATGCTCGCGGAGAGACCCGCATCGGAGAATCTTCGCCCTGGTATCTGGTGAGCCGCCGCGCCGCCGCAGAAATCCATGCCTATGACCCCGACGCCAAAATCATCATCATGCTGCGCAATCCGGTCGATATGATGTATTCCATGTGGGCGCAGTTTCGTTACAGCGGCAATGAGCATATCGAGACCTTTGAAGCGGCGCTGGCCGCCCAGGCCGAACGGCGTCAAGGCAAGCGCATCCGCCGCGCTGCCCACTGCATCACTGGTCTGTTCTATGATGATATGGCGCGTTACTGCGAACAGGTGCAGCGCTATTTCGACGCCTTCGGCACTGAGAATGTAAAAGTCATTATTTTTGACGATTTCAAGTCCGATACCGCCCGTGTTTATCGCGCGGTGCTGGACTTTCTGGACATTGACAGTTATTTCGAGACGCACTTTGATATTGTCAATCCGAACAAGCATGTGCGGCTGGAGTGGCTGCAAAAGCTGATTGTGGACAGCGGTTTCTCCTTGATGCTCTTGAAAGACCGCCTGACCTATCTGGCGACCACCCATCCCTTGATGCCCTATGCGTACCGAACGCGGGCCGTCAAGGGAGTCATCGCAGCCTATACCAAATATGAGCAGCGCTCACCTTTGACACCTGAAATACGGCGGCGGGTCACGCGCGAATTTGAAGGCGAAATCGACCAGTTGAGCGCCTTGCTCAATCGTGATTTGTCCCATTGGTATCAGCAATGAGCCTCAACAGAACTGAAACCCGCATGACAGAACCAGCATCAAAGCAGCCACAGCCATCCCAAAACAAGTCCCGTCAGCTTGTCTGGCGTCTGGCAAGCGTGCTGGTTACTGCTGGCTTGCTGTTTTTCCTGATTCGTGTGCTTGAGGGAGTCGACTTTGGCGAGTTGCTGGGGCGGATTTCGTTCTCTCATCTGTCTGCAGCGCTACTTGCCTATCTGGCGCTGAATGTCTTCCGTGCCATTCGCTTCCGCGTCCTGCTGGACAAAGACGATGCGCCCCTGCGGATTCTGTTTCCGATTACGCTGTACCACAATGGACTGGTGCGGGTGCTGCCCTTTAAGCTGGGCGAGTTGTCTTATATCGTTCTGCTGCGGTCGCGGCTCAACTACTCGATGGAGGAAGGGGTCAGCAGTTTATTTGGGGCGCGGATTCTGGAATTGCTGATTATTGTGATAGTGTTTGCCTCGGGCATCCTGTTGAGCGGCGGTCAGTTCGTGGCGCAGCGTGACAGCCTGCTGCCCGCCATTGTCCTTATTTTTATCATCAGCGCCCTTGGTCTTTATTTCGCGGGAGGGCTGATTCGGTTTATGCTGGGGATATTTCAGCGGCTTCTCGCTGTCTTCATCCAGCGTGAAATCGGCTTGATTGCTGCCATGCAGTCCAAGCTGCTTGAACTCGCCCAAGAGTTTGACCGCATCCGCCACCCGCGCCTGTTTGTGTCCGCCTTGTTTATCACTTGTTTTACCTATACCTCCTCCTTTATGACCAATTATATTTTGCTGCGGTCAGTCGGGATGGACATCGAACTTCCGATTATGGTCGCGATGATTAGTTTCGGGATGTTTGGGGCGGCGCTTCCCTTGCCTGCCTTGGGCGGCTTTGGGCTGGTGGAAGGCGTTTGGCTTATCGCCCTGACACAATTTGCGGCCTACCCCCAATCCGAAGCAGCCGCGATTGGATTTATATTGCATGGTTTTCAGGTCATCGCAGCGATATTATACGGGTTCGCAGGTTATGTGATGATTCATCTTAGCCCGCCTTTACCATCGTCGGCAGTGATGATGCCGCCAGAGGTTATTCAGCAGCAGGAAGAAATTTCATAAAGGGAGCGGTCTGTTGCCTGCCCGACTGCTTCTTTATTGCTTATTCTTCAACAACCAGCTTAAAGCCTGTTTCTTGCAGCAGTTTTTCATTCAGGACATCAACTTCTATCTGGTCAACTTTATCGGCAAGTTTGACCGTCAATTCGGCGCGTCCGACATGGATGCCAGGCCCGTTGACAGCCACCCAGCCCTTTCCACGAAGCAGCCGATTTGCCATCTGCAAAATCAGATATTGATTGGGATGCGGGTGGATGCTCAAGTTGTAGCCGGTTTCCTGCGCCAGTTCGCGGATTTGTTCAATGTAGCGCTCACCCACTTGCGGCGAGATAAATGAAAGCACAATCTGCCCTTGTCTGAGGCTGGTCTTGGTGAGGCTGCTGCCTTTCAAGCGCGAGCGAATCAGACCATAGGCAGCATTGATTTCCATCCGCTCGCCAAAGCCGTCCACGCTTGTTACCCCGTTGGCTTCCCCTGGCTCAACCGCTTTATTGCTGATAATCAGGTCAAATCCGGTGACTGCGCGATACTGCTGGCGAAGCTCGCGTGCTTGCACGTCGCTGATATTGAGCAATTCAACATGGACTTGCGCCTTGTCAAGATAAAAGGAGGGGCCTTTTTGGATGGCGCTATCGGCAGGCAGCAATTCTTCCACAGCAATACCCAGCGCCTGCTGACTGACCGCTGGTTTGATGTACAGGTCCCAACCAGTCTGTTCGGCAAGCTGTTCGAGTTGTTGGCCGAAGCGGTCTGGCACCGTTGACGGAAAATCGAAGGTCAGGATTAAGCGTTTCCGATGAATGTCCATCCCGACTTTGCGCAGTTTTGCCTCTGGGGGCATGAGTTGCCGGGCGAGGTCGCGGGCCTGGTTTTGCTCCAGAGGACCGTGGTCGAGTGCGCGATGTGGCAGCAAGCCTTCGGGTTCGAGCGTAGCGCCATCTTCAGCCAAGACGACTACAATGGCTGTCAGCGCCAACTGCGAATCCATGCTTGGAGGCAAAACATCAGGCAAAAGCGATTCTGGCAGAACTGGCTTGCCAGCCCGCACCAACTGCTGGCGGCGGCTAAAAGGCAACAGCAGGTCTTTGCAGCTGCGAACTTGTCCCATCAAGTCGGACAAATTACCGCGAATGCCCTTTTTGTCATTTGCCTTTTTCCAATCGCCAATCACCCAAAGCAAGGCATCCGCCGGATGAGCGGTGCCGCGCTGATGATGAACAATCGCTGTGAAGCTGTCAATCGTGGCGCTCTTGACCACTGCCAGCCTCACCTGCCCATTGCGGTTGCGCATGACGATCAGCTTGCCGACAATATCCGGATTCGCCAGCATAATGGCGCGGCAGCGCAGGCTGCGCTTGACCTGTGCTTCTGACTTGACGCTGTAGGTTTTTTTACTGCGCCAACTGGGGATAAAGTAGACGTTTTTATCGCTTTCAAGCGCAGCCTGCATTTCGGCAATGCGGTCGGTGGCGCCCCACCAGATTTGCGTCAATTCGCGCAGGCTGAAGAAATCGCCAGCTCGCTCTTTCAGCGATTCCCATAGGCGCGACAAGTCGATGGCGCCAGTTTGACTGCCAGACTTGAGCTTGCCAACTCCCCAGGGGCGTGCCTGATAATTCAGGACTTTGCTCTGCCCAATCCGTGGCGTGGAAACCGATTTGCCACGCTGGCGCAATGCCGTCGCCAAGCTGTGGCGTGCGCCCGGATCACCATGAACGAGCATGATGTCGTCGGCTTTCAGCGCTTCGGCAAAGCTGAGCAATTCCATCTCATCAGCATGGGCAGACAGCGAATAGGTGTCAATCTCGCAGCGTACTTTCACCGTGGCATTATCGAGCTTGAGCATGGGTGTCTCGCCAGCCTGACGTTCTTTCATCATACGCTGCAAGAAACGTCCCGGCGCCTCCTCATCCTGATAGCCAGTCATCAGAATGGCATTGCGTGCATCGGGGGCAAAATGCCGTGCATACACCACCGAGGCGCCGCCAGTCAGCATGCCGCTGCTGGCAACCACAACCAGGGGGCGGTCGCTCCTGGCAATTTCCTGACGATGCTGATTGCTGCGTATCGGTCGGATGTTCCCGCGGAAGAACAGGTGTTCCTCGCCAGCCATCCGCAGGCACTGTTGCGGCAGAATGTCGCTGAAAGTCTGGTAGGCATCGCAGACGGTGCGAACCATCCCGTCTACATACACCGGGACGCTGAATCGGTCACGATATGCCAAGATAATCTGTATCACTTCCTGCGCCCGCCCCAGCGCAAAGGCGGGAATCAGGACTTTGCCGCCGCGTCGGGTGACGCGCAGCAAGGTTTGAATCAGGCGCTTCTCTTCGCTGACCCGATTGGCATGCAGCCTGCCGCCATAGGTGCTTTCCAAAATCAGAGCATCCGCTTTGACTGGCGGGACAACGACGCTCTTGACCGTGCGCTGTTCGGATTTGGAAATATCACCAGAGACCACTAGGGTGCCTTCGCGGCTTTCAAAGACCAGCAGCGCTGCGCCAGCGATGTGGCCGGCGGTGTAATAAGTGACCTGCAAACCTTCCGCCAATTTGAGCGGCTGGTTAAACTCTATGGTTTGGAAAGCATCCATCAAACGCTGGACGGATATTTCATCAAACAGGGGCAGTTCGCCCTCCTGTTCCTGACGGCTTTTCATAATCTTCTGGGCATCCAGCTGCAATACGCGGGTCAGTGCCTGGGTCGCCTGGGTGGCAATCACGGGAGCATGGGGATACTGTTCGAGAATGAGTGGCAGGGCACCAGTATGATCGGTATGCGCATGAGTTACCAGGATAAAATCGGGGCCTCCCAAGGCGCTGATGGGCTGCAAATCGGGCAGTTGGCTGTTTTGAATCCCGCGATTGCTTCGCGGAGAAATGCGAATGCCAGCATCCACAAGGATGAGCTTGTCGGCAATTTGGACTAAACAGCAGCTTGCACCCACTTCATCGGCGCCGCCGAGAAAGGTTATCTTCATTTTTGAGCTTTCCTGAATTGTTGATGAATTTGTGCGATTGGCTGTGATAATGGGTCTGTCTCGGCAAGATTCCAGGTTGCCGGCAAATAGATGATGCCGCGATTTTCCGTGCGCTGAATGACATCACTGTCACCACATACCAGGAAAGACAGGGCAAAGGAAATCGAATCAATGATGGGTCCCGCAATCTCTTTGGCAACCAGGTCAATCCAGTATTCCCCCGGCAGCAGATTGATATTTTCGATGGTGCATTCCAGCGTGGCGTCGTCATGCAGGGCAAGCGACGGGCGGGAAGTGCTGGGAATATCCACAAAGCTGACAATCGTACCAACAGGATCCAAGATGCGAAGGGAAAAGCGATAATTGGCAGACGGCTCATTCACCTTGACAGCCATTCGGAATTTGACCGAGTCCCCGGTGATAAAGCTCTCAATTTCCCGATTCGTCACGGCGTCGTGCATCGTCACTTTCTCGATACGGAAGCTCCCCGTCCCCTCCCGAAGCTCGGCAGCGGGGGGCGCTTTGCTGCTGATGGCCGTGGATTTGTCGATGGACTGCTGGAAATAGGCGGTCAGAATCTCGCTGGGCGACCCCCAGGCGGTCACAGTTCCATCTCGCAGGTAAATCGCGCGGTCACAAATCCGCTCAATCGAATAAGGATTGTGCGTGACAAAGATAACCGTAACGCCACTGGAGGAAAGCTCATCCATGCGCGTCAGACATTTCTTTTGAAAATTGACATCGCCAACGGACAAGACTTCATCAATCAAGAGGATGTCAGCATCCACGTTGATGGCGACGCTAAAGCCCAGCCGAGCCTGCATCCCGCTGGAGTATTGCCAGACGGGGCGGTCAAGCCAGTCTCCCAATTCGGCAAAGGCTTCAATGGCGGGCACTTTCTCTTTCATCTGCTGCGCGGTAAAGCCCATAATCGCCCCCAGCAATTTGATGTTTTCCCGGCCGGTCAAGTCGTTGTGCATTCCGGCCGCCAGTTCAATCATCGGAAACAAGCGCCCATAAACTTCGACAGTGCCGTATGTCGCCGGCGTGACCCCTGCCAGCAGCTTGAGCAAGGTACTCTTGCCAGCGCCATTCTTCCCGACAATGCCCAGGGATTCGCCCCGTTTGACTTCAAATGAGATATTCTGCAAAGCCCAGGGCCCATAAGCAGAGCGGTCATCTTGATATTGCCCCCGAACGCGGTCGAGTTGGCGTTTCAGATAGGGCTGCAAGGGCAAGCCATAGCGTTTCCATACCTCTGCTACACGAATAGCCAAATCTGTACTCATATCGCCTTCTCGAAATTCATCTTTGGAGATCGTCCGGCGCCTGTTTGATTATAATACATCGGCAAAGTACCGCGACATCAGATGGAAGAGCGGATAGGCGAGCGAAAGCCCCAAGAGGGTAACGAGGAATCCAATCAGCAGCAGTGCGGCATCGGGCGGCTGACCAAATACCAGCACTTGCCGAAATCCGTCAATAACGCCCACCGCCGGATTGAGCGCATAAACGAAGCGCCGCAGACCGCCCTCGATTTCGTTGATGGAATAGACGACCGGTGTAATAAAGAACCAGACTTGCATAATGGCCTGCAGTCCGTGCAGCATATCACGGCGATAGATGGTGAAAGAGGTAAGGCCAATGCCCACCACCCAGCCTAACAGGCTCAGCATCAGAATAAGCAGCGGCAGCCACAGCCACGCCGCCGTCACAGGCATCTTATACCATAACAGAACCGCTATCAGTACGATAGATGACATCAGGAAATCAAAAAACGCGGTTGCTAGCACCACCAGGGGGAAAATCTGACGCGGCACTGCCATTTTGCGCAGCAGGGTAGCATTGGCAAGGATGCCATGCGGAATGCGAACAACCGTTTTTTGAAAGTACGTCCAAGGCACAATGGTAGCGAAGGAAAAAACGGCATAGGGCACGCCCTCACTGTCAATTTCGACAACACTGCGCAAAAAGGTGAAAATCAGCAAGGTCAGGACGGGTGTAATAACTGCCCACAGCGGACCGAGGAAGGTGCGCCGATAGCGGCTGCGAATATCGCGGCTGACCAGCGAAATCAACAAATTCCAATAGCTGCGCCACATCTGCGAGCGGCGCATGGAAGGGTTGATGTTCAGCCATCGGCTCATGTCAATCCATTGCTTGTCTGGTTTGCAAATTGCTTTCCTAATTATGGCGACTTGGACTCAAATATAAAGGCTGAAAATGCACCTGAGCAAGAAGGGGGTTCTGGCAGATTTGTCGAATTGGCACCGACGGGGTATCATCAGTAATATAGTGCTTATGTTTATCCACCACGCAGACAGAAGGAATAGCATCATGTCAAAAATAAAAAATGACGATACACAACCCAGTAGACCCGTCAATGAAACTGTGAACAAACGCCGCATAAACCGGGACATTTTCATTCTCGGTTGGATTGGCGTTCTGACTGTTCTGCTTTTTTATCCGTTAGTAAACAGTTCTAATCCATCTGCCTTAATAGCCACTGCGACACCAATGCCAACACCTATACCGCCCCGCGTTATCATCGAACACATACAGCCGATGGGGCAGTTGGTGACCGTCAGCGTTGAAGTAGCCGAAGCAGACATTCATGTAGGCGTTAGAGATGGATTATGCAGTCACGGGGCTGACTATGTAGCGCAAGGTGCGATTGAGGCAGGCGTCGATTTTGATGCCATTGAGGAAGATAGTATCATCTACGACCCCGCCAGCCAGAGCTATACCCTGCGCTTGACAGCAGCACATATTACCAGCTGTCGCATTGAATATATCCGTCAATATGCAAACTCATTCAGTCTTTGCAATCCAGATTGGGATCGGGCGCGCATATTCGCGCGGCACCAAGCTATGTCCGATTTTGTGGATGAAGTATTGGAAAATGGAATTCTGAAGCAGGCAGAAAACCAATCCACCCTGCATTTAGGCTCGTTCGTCAGTTCCCTAACCGGCAAGCTGACCCATATCGAGTATGAAAAGGCGAGTGCAAAAGCCAAACTGCCATCTTCATGTGAACTCTATATTCCCCGTGGCTGGCAATACAGTCGGTCAAAGAAGGCATGGGTCAAAACAGATTGACGCAACCCCCACACGGCCAGCACGTATAGACGGACAAGGCATCGGGCGAGTGAGATGCTTGCTTGTCATTTGCAGGAAGTTGAAGAGATATGCAGTATTTGAATGATTTTGCAACTTTGATGATGGACAGGCGAGTATCGCTGGTTTCCAAACTGTTCTTCATCATGTTGGTTGGCGGGTATATCCTGCTGCCGATTGACCTGATACCCGATATTCTCCTGCCCTTGGGCATTGTCGATGATGGCGGACTTCTGCTGGCAGCGATGTCGATGTTCACTCGGCACGCACGCAAGAAAATAGAAAGGAATGATCCTATGTCCGAAGCAAAAAACAGCGGCGCAAAATCAGATGGTCAAGGCACTCACAGCCCCCGCGCGGGAGGAAATAGCTGCGGCTGTATGAGTGTGCTTGGCATTGTCGGGGGTATGATTGGGATTATCGTCCTTGCTGCTGTGGCTTTGTTCCTTGTCGCCCCCGCCGCTGGGCTTGAATTCATCACCAATCTGTTTAACCTTCCTCCGCCCACAGCCCAGACAGTGTCCACTCGAACAATCGTCAATAACATCCAACCCCTGGGGCAATTAGTCACCATTAGTGCCGAAGTCGCCAAAGCCGATATTGCTGTCTCCATCAGCACCGGCGGTCTCAATCTCTGTGGCCACAGCGCCAACCATGTCGCCCACGGTGTGATTGAAGCCGGCATCGATTTTGCCGCCATCGCCGAAGATAATGTGAGCTATGACGAGGACAGCGAAAGTTATACCTTGAATTTGCCGCCAGCCAGCATCACCAGTTGCCGCATCGAATATATCCGTCAGTATGAGCGCAGGGGCAGTGGCGTCGGCTGTAATGTAGATTGGGACAACGTTCGCTTGCTGGCACAGCATAAAGCCATGTCAGACTTTGCGTCGGACATGCTCGAAGGAGGGCTGCGCGACCGCGCCGAAGCTCAAGCAGAGTTGATCATCGGGACCTTCGTCAGCAGCTTGACCGACAAGCCAGTACATGTCCAATTTGCAGAGGCGGACGAATCGCTCGAATGGCCCTCTTCCTGCCAATCCGAGACTCCAAGTGGTTGGTCTTTTAATGAAGAAAGCGGCGAATGGAACAAAACAGATTGATGCCTAACCCCCGCCGGTCATCAGCAACCCGAGATGCTCAATATCGACATCTCGGTTTTCGACCTCGCCCACGATTTGACCTTCATACATCACCAGGATGCGGTCGGAAAGGGCGCGGATTTCGTCCAGGTCTTCGCTAATGAGCAGAATGGCGGTGCCATTGTCGCGCTCTTCCAGCAAGCGCTGATGGATGTATTCAGTCGCGCCGATGTC
>DAOUKA010000072.1:0-2322 GCA_034421915.1 Anaerolineae bacterium | reverse complement strand
CATGCCGCTCGCTGTCGGTCAATTTATATGCCTCGCTGGCAAAGCCATTGATGCCGATGGCATGGACGCCGCCATCCAACTCAAAGCGCACAATCCGCCTCAAGCTGTCGGCGTCAATATCGCCATTTTCGTCAAAGGGAGTCAAAACAATCGGGGCAATACCCTCTATCATGCTGTTCTCCAATAGTCCAGGTGACTGTTGATTGTGGGTGTGAGCGGTCGTGACGCTTTACGATGTCCTTATGCGTTTGACAGTACACAGCGTATCATATATCATTGGCGCGAAGGGCGCAACCGGCTTGGATATTGAATTTGGAGATGTGTTATGCGTTTGTACCTCACAGGTGGCACGGGCTTGGTCGGGAGCAATATCATTCGTCTGGCTCGCCAGAGGGCTGATATTGAAATCATTGCCGCGCAATATGGGCCTGAACCGGAGTGGGATGTGGATTACCCGCTGGATCCGCTGGATATGGCGGATACAAGCGGGGTACGGGCATCGATACGGAAATACCAGCCAGATGCTGTGATTCACTGCGCGGCGAACCTGGATCATGTGTTTATGTATAACAATCGGGCGCAGGCATGGAAGATGACGGTGGATGGCAATCTGGCTTTTGCCCAAACCTGTGCCGAGGTGGGCGCTCGTTATGTGTTTGTGTCGTCGGATTGGGTTTTTGATGGACAGCAGGCGCTGGTCGATGAAGGGGCGCCGCCGTATCCGGTTAATTTTTATGGCTTGATGAAAATGGTTTGTGAACGCGATATGATGGGCGTGGCCGGCTTGAGTTATGGCATCGGTCGGCTGGCAGGCATCTATGGCTTGAATTACAGCAATCCGAGCCTGTTGCGCAAAGAGAATGGCCTGGGTTTTGACTTGGGCAATTATGTCATTGACCAGCTGTCACGAGGTTTAATCGCGGAGATATGGACGGGTCCCAAGGTCAATGAGGTGGCGCATCCGACTTTGGCGTCGGATGGCGCGGAGATGCTGCTGCGGCTGGCAGAGCATGACGAAAACGGCATCTTTCATTGCTGGGGCAGCGAGGCGGTGAGTCGATTGCAGTTGGCGCATCATCTGGCGGATTTGTTTGCCGTTGACCACGCCTTGATTGCGCCAGTGCCGACAGACCCCTATGTCTTGGATGCGTATCGTCATATACGGATACCATTTCGCATAGTCGCTAGCAATGAAAAGACTTGTCAGGCATTGGGTCGGACAACTTATAAGGTGCTGCAAGGCTTGCACGATTTCAAGAGACAGTGGGATGCCTTCCATGCACAGGCTGTATAAATTATCTTATGGAGACAAGGGATACATGAAAGCACTTACCTTACATGCAGAATGGCTGCCAAGGCCGGGCTATCAGGCTTCCGCCTATGAAGAACGGACACACCAAACCGCAAATGCCAATATGGTCTGGAAGAATCCGTCACTGGAATTGGGCGATGTCCCCGACCCGACACTGCAAGCCCATCAGGTTATGCTGGAGATTGCGGCAGTGGGCATTTGCGGCTCCGATATGCACATGTATGAAGCTGGCGACGATGGCTATATGCTCTATCCTTACAAGGTGTTCACCCCCAATATCCTCGGGCATGAGTTTGCCGGACGGGTGGTAGAGCGCGGGGCGGATGTGCGGGATTTGCAGGTTGGCGATTTGGTTGCGGTCGAAGAGATACAGTGGTGTGGTGCTTGCACCGCCTGTCGGCGCGGATTTGTCAATCACTGTCAGGATGTGGAAGAATTGGGCTTCACCGTACCAGGCGCTATGGCGCAATACTTGCCGGTACACAGCAAATACTGCTGGAAGCTGGATGAGATTGCCGAGCGCTTTGGCGAAGAGGAGGCGCTTGTCATGGGTGCGATGGTCGAACCGACAGGAGTCTCATATCAGGGCTTGTTCAACCGTCTGCATAATTGGCAGCCTGGCAATAATGTGGTTGTCTTTGGCGCCGGGCCCATCGGATTGGCGGCGCAAGCGCTGGCTATCGCCGCCGGTGCGGCACAGGTGATTGTGTTTGACCCCTCAGCCAGCCGCCGAAAGTTTGCAGCCGATATGGGAGCTTCGGCGGTCCTGGATCCGCTGGGGCTTGACCTTGATGAGGCGATTTTGGAGCATACCTTGGGTCGCGGGGTGGATTATGTGGTGGAATGCGCGGGCGTGGCGGATTTGACGATTGAACCCCTCAGCAAGTGCCTGGCTGTGAATGCCTCGATTATTGATATTGGCATGGGTGGCAAACGCCCGACCTTGCCGATTGTGACTTACAAGCAGCAGGGGGTGCAGCTGGCTGGCTCGCTGGGACATGCTGGCAGCG
>DAOUKA010000071.1:0-5820 GCA_034421915.1 Anaerolineae bacterium | reverse complement strand
CACATCGGCGGCGAATCCGAAAGGGTGATTGGCAAGTGGCTGAAATCACAAAATCGGCATGAGATGATTATCGCCAGCAAAGTCCGCGGCCGAATGTGGGCTGGGCCCAATGGCGAAGGGCTTAGTCGGCATCATATCATCCATGCGCTTGAGGACAGCCTGCGCCGCTTGCAGACCGATTATATCGACCTGTATCAAACCCACTGGTTCGACGAATCAACGCCCATGCAAGAGACCCTGGCCGCGCTGGATACGCTGATTCAAGCTGGCAAAGTCCGTTATATCGGCGCCAGCAACCACCCCGCCTGGATGGTCATCAAAGCCTGCTGGCTGAGCGATGTCAATCGGCTGGCGCGTTACGATTCGCTTCAGCCGCATTACAGCCTCTTTTATCGCGCGGAATATGAAGGCGAGCTCGAAGCCGTCTGTGCCGACCAGCACATCGCAGTCATCCCCTACAGCCCCCTGGCCGCCGGATTTGCGAGCGGCAAATACACCCGCGGCAACAAATCGCCAGACAACAGCCGCGCGGCCGGCAGCTTGATTCGCGGCCTCATCAACAATGAAGATGCCTATCATGCGCTGGATGTCATCCGCGAAATCGCAGCCGCCCATGCGGTGCCGCCGGCGCAAGTGGCGCTGGCATGGCAGCTGGCGAAACCCACCATTACCGCGCCCATTGTCGGCGCGCGGCGGGTCGAACAGCTGGATGAGACCATCGGCGCGGTTGAGCTAAAATTGAGCGCCGAGCAGCTTCGCCAACTCGATGCAGCCACAGCGATGTTCTAGTTATGTCTGTTTTGGTACTGACTGACCCAGCGCGAGATGGGTCGGCGCAGCAGCACAAAAATCAGAAACAGGACAGCCGCCCCGATATAAAACATCAGCAGGACATTCTGATTTTGCGATGCCTCGGAGCCAATCAGGACAAATGCCAGGGTCGGCAGCAGACCGCCAAGGAAGGATACCGCCACATACACCAGCAGCGATATGCGGCTGAAGCCAACGGCATAGCTGATAAAGTCATAGACAGAAAACAGCAGCACCCGCGCCGCCAGCAAGGATTTCCAATCGTTCAGATGGCGCTCATAGAAGCCATCGACCTTTTTCATGGCAGCCGAACCCACCAGCCGTTCCACAATGCGGCGGCCGAAAATGCGGGCAATCATCACATTGGCGGCGCCGCCAATCAACTCGCCCACTAGGGAATAGAGAGTGCCTTCCACGACGCCAAAGAGAATGCCAGAGGCAAACTGGATGGGCCCGGCGGACAAGGGCGCGACTGTAAAGGTCAGCGCCTTAACAGCGATAAAAACCAGCGGCCCCAGGACACCGGCAGCGGCAATCATCTCTTGCAGTTCGTCCAGGCCGATAGACTGCACCAATAGGTACATCAGGGTCAGCAAAGCCAGAAACAGCAGGCCGCCAACCAGCAGGCTGCGCGTCGATATTTCGCTTTCTGGCTCATCCTTGGGTTTGCGGTTCGCATCGGACAGGGGCGGCGCTGGATGGTCGTTCTCATTCATTAAACAGCGCGCCTACACTTCGCCCCTCATGCGCCCGCAGTATCACCTCACCCAGCAGCGGGGCAATCGACAGCACGGTCATATTGGGCAGCTTGCGATAATGTGGCACTGGCAGCGTATTGGTAAAGATAATCTCGCGCAAATCCAGCCCGGCAAATCGCTGATAGGCTTGCGCCGTGAAGAAGGGATGCGTAAAAGCAAAGAGGATGTCCCTGGCGCCATAATCCCGAACCACCTGAACCGCATTGACAACGCTGCCGGCGGTATTCACCTCGTCATCGACCAGCAGGACGTTCTTGCCCTCGACGCTGCCAATCAGCGACAAGGCCTCCGGGCTTTCGGCATTATCCACCCGGCGCTTTTCGACAAAAGCCAGCGGCACGCCCAGCGTTTCCGCCCAATTCCGCCCCTGCTTGGCAAAGCCCAGATCAGTCGCCACCACCACCAGGTTGTCCAAATCGCCATTCGTGAGTTGGCTCATAACATAATCGCTCAAGAGATGAAAGGCCGTCAGCGCATCGCCAGGGATATTGAAGAAGCCTTGAATCTGCCCGGAGTGCAAATCAACCGTCATGTAGCGGTCAACGCCGGCCGTCTCCATGATATTGGCAACCAAACGCGCCGTAATCGGGACGCGCGGCTGGTCTTTTTTGTCGGAGCGCGTATAGCTCATGTAAGGCACGACCAGATTGATGCGCCAGGCCGAATCGCGCTTCAGCGCATCAATCATAATCAGCATCTCCATAAAATTGTCATGCACCGGCGAAGCCATCGTCTGCACCAGATAAACATCCTTGCCGCGCACGCTCTCCTCAAGTTTGATAAAGATATTCTCGTTCGAGAACACCTTGCGCGTATAACTGCCCGGCTGCAAGTTGTAGGCCGAGACGCCGCAAATGTAATCGGCAATCTCTTTGCCCAAGCTCCGTGACGCGCTGCCACTAAAAATCTTCATCGAACCGAAACGCATGGTGGATGACATCTCCCGCTCTTCCTGAAAGACCTGGTTCATGTTGTCCGGGTTATATTTGGCGCCGGGGACCTTTTCCATCATCATGCTCTTATCTGTTTCAGTCAACCTGATGATACCAGCAAATTCGGGCAAATTAAAGATTTAGCCGCGCGGACAGCGGATGTCCATCCCAATAAAAACGCCCACCTTGGTCGGTGAGCGTCTTCGGTTTTCAGATGAGCGGCGTCCTAGATATGGCTGTTGATTTTGTTCAGGATTTTGCCCTTGGGGGTGAAGCCGGTAATGCGCTCGACAGGCTCGCCGCCTTTGAAAAGAAGCAGGGTCGGGATGCTCATAACCCCATAACTCATCAGGATGTCCTGATTGATGTCGGCATCCACCTTGGCGACGCGCAGCCTGTCAGCGTATTCGTCGGCGATTTCATCGACAATCGGGGCGATCATCTTGCAAGGACCACACCACTCCGCCCAAAAATCCACCAGCACGGGGGTCGCGCTGTCCAGCACTTCGGTTTGGAATTCGTCTTGGTTGACCTCGAATGTTTTCAAGCTCATTGCATTCAATCTCCTCTGTGTTATTGGATGGCTTGCCATCTCTAGAAGTTTTTCTTACACATCATATAGACGATGGCGCCTGCCTGCATCTTACACCCGATTTTCGTTTGACGCACCGCCAGCCGCGTGATAGCATTCAATCTATCCATTAAACAGCGCATTCACCAGCAGCCCCATGAACGATGAACGGCAGCTGCCGAACCTGACCCGACGACAAGAAGACATCCTTACCTGCATCGTTCAGGCTTATTCCGAAAAGCCCGAACCCATCGGGTCGAGATATTTGGTCGAAAATTATCAACTCAACATCAGTTCGGCAACCGTGCGCAGCGAGATGGCGCATCTGGAAGAGATGGGATACATCGCCGCGCCGCATACCTCCGCCGGACGAGTTCCCACCGCCGCCGGATTCCGCTATTTCGTGCGCCGCCTGCTGCAAACTCGCAGCCTGACGCGCAGCGAGCAGCGCCACATCTCCGAGCGCGTCGGCACCTTGCAGGCAGGCATGGAACAGTGGATGCGCCGCGCGGCCGCTTTGCTGGCGCGTTCGGTGCAATCCGCATCCATCGTGACGCCGCCCATCTCGCAAACCAATTCTTTCAAGCACCTGGAATTGATTTCGATACAGGGGCGGCTGGCGCTGATGGTGCTGGTTCTGAACAGTGGCAGCGTTCATCAGCGCATGCTGACGCTTGCCGAGCCCGTCCCCCAGACACAGCTTGCCGAAGCCGCCAAACGCGTCAACGAGATGTGCGCCGGCTTCACCGCACAGCAAGTCCGCTTAAAGAGCATCAACCTGCCAATGCTTGAACGCGAGGTCGCTGAACTGACCGCCGAACTGATTGACCACGCCGACAACAACATGGTGCGTTTTATCTATCGCGATGGCTTGAGCCAGGTCATTGACAATTTTCCCGACGAGGAAGGCGCTCAACAGGCGATCCGGATTCTGGAAGAGCATACCGTCCTCAATGTGCTGCTGAATGAGCTTCTGGAGCGGCTGCCGCCCGACGACGCTGACGAGGTGAATGTGCAGGTCGTTATCGCTGGCGACGGCCGCTATGACGACCTCAGCCGCTTGAGCATGGTTCTCGGCAGATATGGTCATCCCCGCAAAATGCGGGGGGCGATTGGCATTCTGGGACCCACGCATATTAACTACGGCCGCGCCATCAGCACGGTTCGCTATGTATCCAATCTGATGACCAATGTGCTGGCCGCCCTCTATCAGGACAATGTGGAGGAGAACAAAAAACGCGACGTATAAATTGTGTAAAAGTTCAGTGGAAAATCCCGTTTTGCTAATATAATTCTATCACTCCTGCGCTAAGCTGGGGACAGTCTGTCATCCAGTAGCAGCGCTTGCATTTATCCATATCCAAAACCAGGAACAGAATATGAGCGACATAAGCAACACAACCGATGAGCTTGAACGCGAACGCGACGAAAAGGAAGCGCCACCCAGCGCTGACGAGTCGGTGGCAGATGAAGAAGCTGATGAAATAGGAGCGGCACAGGCGGCGGCTGTACCAGCCGGTACGAATCTCATGCAGGCATGGATTGAAGCGCAAAAGGAGGCGCAGTCCAATAAAGATGGCTGGCAGCGCGCCCGCGCAGAATTTGCGAATTATAAAAAGCGGGTGACGCGGGAGCGCAGCGAGTTGTTCCAGCGCGCCTCGCTCGATACCCTCGAATCGCTGCTGCCAATCATTGACGATTTTGACCGCGCCTTCGAAAATGTGCCAAAAGACATCAGCGAAAATCCATGGATCGAGGGTGTGACCTTGATTCAGCGCGGCTTTGAACGGCTGCTGGAAAAATACCAAATCGAGGCGATTGACCCGACTGGCGAACCCTTTGATCCCAACTTCCACGAAGCTATTGGCACAGACGACAGCGGCGAGGTCGAAAGCGGACACGTCACTGTGACTTTGCAAAAGGGATACCGCGCTGGCGAAATCGTATTGCGCCTGGCGCTGGTGCGCGTTGCCAGCTAGGGCGATAGACAACCCATTAACGACATGAACCAAGTATCAGGAGAGTAAGACATTATGGGACGAATTATCGGCATTGACTTGGGGACAACCAACTCGGTTGTCGCCGTGATGGAAGGAGGCGAGCCCACCGTTATTCCATCATCCGAAGGCGGCAACCTGATTCCATCGGTGGTCGCCATTAACACCAAGACAGGCGAACGGCTGGTTGGGCGGGTGGCTCGCAATCAGGCGGTCGTCAATCCAGAAAATACGGTCTTCTCGGTCAAGCGCTTTATGGGGCGCAAATTCAGCGACCCAGAAGTGCGGGATGCAGCCAAACTGGTGCCCTATCAAGTATCGGCCGCATCCAATGGCGATGTCCGCGTCAAGCTGAACAACCGCGATTACAGCCCGCCCGAAATCTCGGCCATGGTGCTGCAAAAGATGAAAGCCGATGCCGAGGCCTATCTCGGTGAAACGGTTGACCAGGCGGTCATTACCGTGCCGGCCTACTTTAATGATGCCCAGCGCAACGCCACCAAAGACGCGGGCAAAATCGCCGGACTCGAAGTCTTGCGGATTATCAACGAGCCGACTGCCTCCAGCCTGTCTTACGGGCTGGGCGAGCGCAACGAAGGCATTATAGCCGTCTATGATTTGGGCGGCGGCACCTTCGATATTTCGATTTTGGAAGTGGCGGACGGCGTGTTCGAGGTCAAATCGACCAATGGCGATACCTATCTCGGCGGCGATAATTTCGACGAAATCATCATCAACTGGATTGCCGAGCA
>DAOUKA010000070.1:0-10376 GCA_034421915.1 Anaerolineae bacterium | reverse complement strand
GTATATGATTACTAATACAGGCCCACTCGATGACAGGGTGTCATGGAGGTCCATCAAATAATAATTTGCTAACAGGTTAATCTAAGCCAAATAAAAAGGAGAAGAACCAAAATGACAACAAGCTGGACAGTTGCAATTGACTGGGAGCGAGATGGCAGCTACACAGATGAGACTGACAAAGTCCTATCTGCCAACTGGCTTCTCGTTTCCAGCAGCCTTTTACGGCTGTGAGCAATAATGCACAATTGACCCTCGTCGTGCGCAACCAAGACAGACGCTTCTCACCGGAAAATCGCAGCGGCGCCCTCTGAGGTCATCTTTCCGCCGGCGCTGAGCGCTGCCTGATGGTATCCCCACAAGATTTTCGGACAATTTGAAAATATGAGACCAAACAGTCGCCCTTTTGAGGCAGGCGCGGAAATGCTGCTGGTCGTAACACCGCGCGGCTACGAATATGTGTATATTCGTGGCGAAGGGCGTATGGTGCTTGTCCATGAGGGGGAAGCCAGCTATGAAGTGGGTCCGTCAAGGGCGGAAGAATATGTGGAATTGGAGGGGCGTTCATGGCGGCAGGCGCAGGCAGACAGGCGCAATCCGCCGGAGTATGTTATGCAGCAGGAGGAGCCAAGTGCAATGATAGAAGTTTCAGGGCGTTTTAGAGCATACGGCAACCAATGGTCTGCCCTGGACAAGGACGACCGTTTCATGTTGTATGATTTCTCCGACAATCCGCAACAGTTTAAGCTAGTGGGTAGATCTGCTTTGGATGACTCTCTTGTAATGATCGAAGTGCTCAACTGGGTCTTGTATACTGCATACAGATACTGGATTGATCTTGACGATCAAGATACTAAGTTTAGGATCCTTGGCAGTGACTTAGAGAGTGTTCCAATTAAGTACGGGCTACAATCAATTGAGGTTGTCAGTGATTTGAATATCGAATTATCTGATAGAGTTTGGGCGGATAGAACCCCGAGGAAATTAGGTGTGCTAACGCGCGACTTTAATCCTATTGGCGCGACAGATGCGTTTCAATTACAGGTGCCTGTAATTGGCCCGGATGTTAGAGTAGAGCTTGTTGTCCCTGATCATGGTACGCTGGGAAATTATGTTGTGATTAGTTTTCCGGCATCTGTGTACCAAGAAAATGATATGATTATGCATCATTTGGCGATGCAGCGTTGGGCGGCGGAGCGTTGGGCGGAACAAGGTTCGGAGACAGAGGATCTGGAGATGAAGCGTTCGATGAAGCGTTTAGCGAAGTTAGGCGCTCACAATCCTGATGAGTGGCACGAGGACGGAAGGATATTCTATGCCTTTGCTCACTTATCCGAAATTGAACCCCATATCCAACCAGGTGAGTTTATGGATAGTCCGGACAAGGCTATAATAGGCATGACAGGCAACACAGGAACAGGGATAAATCATCTGGATATGGATAAGCAACTGAATGCCCTAGAATATCTAAGGACAGCTCAATCTGCCGACTACTTTTTCGGTTTGGCCCAACGCACCCAACTTCCCCTGGAGCCTTCTTCTGAGGAGTCTTCTTCTGCCTCTGATCTGTACGGTGAAAATCTAGACCCCGTTAGAATCCACCCCACACTTGACGACCAGAGAAACGCTGAATTTATGGAGGGGTATAGCATTTATGTGGAATAGTAACCGGATGTCAGTCATCATAGTCTTGCTCTTTTGTCTCACGTACTTTCATAATGTGATTCAGGCGCAAGAGAATATCCCCTGGAGGGCTATATCCATTGTGATGTCTAACAATGGGCGTCACTTAGCAGTAAAGTATAGCGACCGTCCGTGGATAACAAATTATGATCCACTTTACAAAAGTGAAGTATGGATCTATGATCTGGAAAATCTCTTGCTGTCACCACAATACCTAAGTAAATCGCAAGACCCCCACTCCAGGATGAGATTTAGCCCGAATAGTGCCTACTTTGCAGTCGTCGCTATTGACAGACTGACGGTATTTAACACTGAAAACAATGCTGTCATCCTGGACTTGCCAAGTCCAGCAACGCCTCGCCCCAGCAACTTCAGCCTATTTTCATTTAGCCCCGACAGCAAGTACATCATGTCCCGGTCATTTTGGAGGGGGACTGTCCAAGATTACTGGGAGATATCGATATGGGATATTCATACCGGACAACGAGTTCATGTTGTCGACACTCACTCCGCTGGGTGGTGGGGGCCGTGGTCGTGGTTGCCTTGGCTAAGCCCGGATTGGCACTATTTTTTGGACTGGTCGAGTAGTCCCTTGGTGGCAATATATGAATTTGACCTACAACAGGGACAGAGACAAAAGATAGGCAGTATCTTGACACAGAGGGAGATCTTGCTACATAGGGAGACAGAAGCCGCTTTTAGTCCCGATAGCTCACTGTTTGCCTTGGTAACGCAGGAAGGCGAGGTTCAAGTTTATGAGACAGCTACCTGGACATTGAAAAGCCTCATACCCCTCCATCAAGGCACCTGTGGTGTAGCCTCCAGTCCATTAGCTTTCGCTCACAACCATCCTTGGCTGGCAGTCACCTGTGATGCGGCTGGGTCACCATTAGTTTGGAATTATGAGACCAACAAACCGGTGTTTAAGCCTGAAAATTTTCGTGCTGGGTCCCTGGAATTTACACGGGACGACATGTTTTTGAGTATCGATCTGAGAAGGTCTCGCGAAAGTTCCATTTTAGTATGGAACATCGAGAAGGATTTTGAACCGATTCGATATCCGGCTGCTAATCCACTTCTCCAAGTGCTAGAGGTGGGCTCACAGCTGCATCCAAATAGCGAGTTGATGGCGGCTATAGGTCCTGATGACAGGGTGTGGATATGGAATATCAAGCAGGAGCAGCTACTGGTGATTTTGCCAGTGCCTCGACAATAATTTATCAAATCATATTAAGTAATTCCAAGAAAATATGGCGATAAATTTTATCGGGGTGTACAGAGAATATCAGATCTACAAGAACTACATCCTACTTTGCAACCCACGATGTTCAATATGTTCGCCTGGTTGAGCCAGGGAGTTGCGGAATCTAGCACACTCAGAACAGACGCCGGTAATGCGCCAGTTGGACGCCAGCATGCAAGTCAAACGGTGCATTTTGTCAATGCGATAATCGCTAATGAGGGGTTTGGGGTGTCTGTTGATTCGGATGACTTTATACTTTTCAATGACGACGATTTCCATGCCTATCTCAATGAATAAATCAGAAGGATGAATTTCATGAAGGAGAAAAAACAGGTTTCCTTTTCAAAGCTGTATGGATGTCGCAGGATGCTGTATGGTTGTCGTAGGATATTATTGATCGCCTGCGTTGCTTTGTTTTCAATATGTCTCGTTCCTCTTATTCTGACCTCGCCGGAACTGAACTGGCATATAGACAATAACATAAAGCAGTACGCCCACATTTACACTATACCGATAAACAAAGAATCAGACATCATTGCATTTATTTGCGAAGATTCTCGATATCGCTCAAGTATTTATACAGTTCACCCGGATGGAAGTTATTTAAGACGAATTCGTGATCATCCCTTTGAGAGTCACACTGACCTCACCTGGGCACCGGATGGTATTTGGATGGCACTGGTTGTCAAAAATCATGCTTACATTATTTGGGAAGATCCGAAATATGAGATTTATCGGATTCGTTTTGATGGGTTGGATTCCAAGCGTTTAACATATAATCACTACAGAGAATTTTCTCCCCGATGGTCACAAGAGGGCGTGTCTATTTTGTATACTAGCATCAGAGGGCTTCATCAAATATCTGCGAGTGGGCATGAAATCAGTCAATCTGGTGCCACCTACCCTAGTCCATTTATTTGGACTTCTGATGGAGAGTTCTTCGTCGATAGATATGGTTCCCCCATCTCCCATACTGCAAATCTTGGTGGATTGGATTTGGAATTGCTGGGGCTTGAGGAAGGCGTCAGAATCGAATGGTGGGGTTCAAACGGTGAGCAAACCTTTTATCATACTCGATTTCGATTTCCTGACAGGTTATATGTGTTTAATGTAAAAACGAAAGTCCAAGATTTCGCAGTGAATATGTACACTATCTATGATGCACAATGGTCACCAAATGGGAAATGGATCTCAATAGTTGGTAGGAGAGATGATAATGATGGAGAAAGTTTATACTTATTTGACGTTAATACAGGCTTTATTCGAGACTTCAATGAAAGCATTAGTAAATCCATTGGTTCAACCCCTTCTATGTTGGTTTCATGGTCACCTGATAGTAAGTGGATTACATTTTCACGGGGTTACCCAGATGATGCACTGTTCAAGATAAAATCGGACGGAACGGCATTGCAAAAATTAGTGGACTTGAATTGTGCTATATCCGAAGTAAGCTGGTCCCCGAAATAGATGAAGGAGAAACAAAATCCCAATTTCGCCAACATCGTAGGCGGTCGCTATCTGAATATCAAAATAAAAAAGGAGAAGCAAAATGGTAACAACCTGGACAATCGAAATTGACTGGGAGCGAGATGGCAGCTACACAGATGAGACTGACAAAGTCCTGTCTGCCAACTGGCTTCTCGTTTCCAGCAGCCTTTCACGGCTGTGGGCAATGATGCACAATTGACCCTCGGCGTGCGCAACCAAGACAGACGCTTCTCACCGGAAAATCGCAGCGGTGTCCTCTGAGGTCATCTTCCCGCCGGCGCTGAGCGCTGCTTGGCGGTATCCCCACAAGATTTTCGGACAATTTGAAAATATGAGACCAAACAGTCGCCCTTTTGAGGCAGGCGCGGAAATGCTGCTGGTCGTAACGCCGCGCGGCTACGAATATGTGTATATTCGTGGCGAAGGACGTATGGTGCTTGTCCATGAGGGGGATGCCAGCTATGAAGTAGCGCCGTCAACGGCGGAAGAATATGTGGAATTGGAGGGGCGTTCATGGCGGCAGGCGCAGGCGGACAGGCTTAATCCGCCGGAGTATGTTATGCAGCAGGAGGAGTCCGGTGCAATGATAGAAGTTTCAGGGATCATGAGGATCTACGCCCGCGAAGTATTTGTCCGAGGTACGGACCAACCTCTCTGGGTTTATGAATTCTCTGAGACACCAGAACGGTTCGAGATATTGGGCAAATCTCGTTTGAATCACTCTGTTATATTGATCAAGATGTACGGTCAGGCCAGATATTGGATAGATCTTGAAGACCAAGACAGCAAATTTGAAATCCTCGGGGAGGACTTGGAGTATATTCCAATTGTAGATCAAACAGGCAAACCCATACTAACATCTGAGCAAGTCTCTGTTATCAGTATGCCTGACTCGACTGCCGCGCCAGCAGCAACAGAGTATGTGTTACAATCATTTGTAGTTGATGAATCAGTTAATGAACCGTTGGATATTGAATTAACATGGTATGGTGCAAAGTGGGTAGATAGTAGTAAAGTAGGGTTGCTTTCACGCGACTTTAATCCTCACGGGAATACTAACGAATTTCAATTGCGGTCGCCTGTAATTGGACCGGATGTTAGAGTTGAAATAGTGAGTAAAGAGGGGAAAAATGATAAGAAATTGGGAAATTATGTTGTAATAAGTTTTCCGGCATCCGTGTACCAAGAAAATGCTGAAATCATGCAACGCTTGGCAGATGATCCCAAGCATAATCCGAGTGAGTGGAGGGAGGGAGGCAGGATATTCATTGGATTTGCTCATTTGTCAGTAATCGAGAAGCATATTCAACCGGAGGCTATTCTTGATACGGTAACTAACTCTATGATAGGACGGACAGGCAACACGGGATGGCAACAGGACTACATCACACATTTGGATTTAAGTTTGGCGTACTTTGGGCCTACTCGTTGGAATAAAACGGGCTTCGCTGATGCCGAGGATTTCATGGCTAAGGAGCGCACTAAGGTCAACCGCTATATGGTGTTTCCAATACGAAGCAATCTTAACCCGAGAGGAACTTCTGCAAGTGTATATGGCGAAAACTTGGATCCAGTAAGGGTTTGGCCTGAACTTGATGAATTTGAACAGGCTAAGAATGAGAAAGGAGAAAGTATTTATCCATGAATAAACGGATGATAATCATTACTGTATTGCTTCTGTATCTTGTGTGTTTTCACTGTGTGTTCCAGGCACAAGAGGAGGTTCCATGGCGGATTATATCCGTTGAGATATCTAAAGATGGTAGATATCTAGCGGTAAAGCATGGTGCCCGAGTATGGGTAGCTAATACCTCAAGTTACGATAGTGGGGTATGGATTTATGATCTGGAAAATCTTTTATTACCACCAAAGTATCTGAGTGAAGCGCATTATTATGACACCAGGATGGTGTTTAGTCCGAACAGTGAGTATCTTGCAGTCGGCGGTTACTACAATCTAATGATATTTAACACCAATAACAATGCCGTTATCCTTGATTTACCAAGGTCAGCAACTACCATGCTTACTGATTTCAGATGGATATCATTTAGCCCTGACAGTAGCTATATCATGTCTTTTAGTGATGCGTGGCAAATGGAACACGAGATATCGATATGGAATATCCATACCGGGCAACGAATCCATGCAGTTGATGTCCAGCGTACCACAGAATGGGTTGAACGCCCCTGGCTAAGTCCCGATTGGCGTCAGTTTTTCAACTGGTCGCCTACCAGAACAGGAACGGACACAATATATCAGTTCGATATCGAACAAGGCATTGGTCAACTGCTGGGCAGTATTTCATCCGGAGAAGAGATAGCCGCTACTTATAGCCCTGACAGTTCATTCTTTGCACTGGTACTGTGGGAAGGCGAGGTTCAAGTTTATGAGACAGATACCTGGACATTAAAAAACAGCATATCGCTCCATCAAAGCCCCTGTGGCGAAGGCGGGGCGTTATTAGCTTTTGCCCACAACAACTCCTGGCTGGCAGTTAGCTGTCCTTGGGATGGGACATTATCAGTTTGGGATTATGAGGCCAATGAGCTGGTGTTTAGGACCGAAACTTTTGTAGGTTCCCTGCAATTTACACTGGACGATGCGTTTTTGATTTCCAGTCGTTATAGCAGTCAGCATCCAGAACGATTCAGCATTCGAGTCTGGAACATCGAGAAGGATTTTGAACTGACTACCTATCCGGGTGTAAGCCCACAACTGCACCCAAATAGCGAGTTAATGGCGGCTATAGGTTCTGATGGCAACGTATGGATATGGAATATCAAGCAAGATCGATTTCTGATGATTTTGCCAGTGCCTCAGCAATAATCAAATCATATAGAAAGGAAAAATATATGCCAACCACTTGGACAATCGCAATTGATTGGGATCGAGACGGCAGCTACACAGATGAGACTGGTAACGTCCTGTCTGCCAACTGGTTTCTCGTTTCTAGCAGCCTTTTACGGCTGTGAGCAATAATGCACAATTGACCCTCGTCGTGCGCAACCAAGACAGACGCTTCTCACCGGAAAATCGCAGCAGTGCCCTCTGAGGTCATCTTCCCGCCGGCGCTGAGCGCTGCCTGGCGGTATCCCCACAAGATTTTCGGACAATTTGAAAATATGAGACCAAACAGTCGCCCTTTTGGGGCTGGGATGTGATAGACGTTAAATGAAGCGGTTGTGTCGTGTGGACTGGCTGGTGACAGGGCAAATTCCACACGGTGCATTCACAAACCTGCTCGATATTTAGCAAGGAGAAACTATGCCATTCAGAGGAATTTCAATGGATGACGAAGGCTCAATCATTTACGATGGCGAGAAATTCGTCGTCAACCATCCCGGCAAGGTGCCAGACAATTTTGACCCAGGTGATAAACCGGTCGTTGGCTTGCTGAAAACCCATCCGAGCCATCCACAAAATCGCCAGCGCCCCCTTATACCCACTGTCATATACACAGCCTTTGACAAGCACAGAGCAAATGAGCATCAAAGGCGTGTTGAAGAGGTATCGGACACCAAGAAACAGGAGGCGAAACAACCCGAGTCGCCTTCAAGCGAGACATCGTTGTCGGGTTTTCCGCAGGATATGGAATATCAACCCGACATCAATGAAGCCGAACTATTTAACCTTTGTGATCGCTTGTGTGAAGAAAACCCGCAAGCCATGACTGCGATGATGAATTTCATCGAGGGCTTTGATCCTGAGGATGAGGAACAAACCATACGACATCGCCTGAACAATCACCTGCGGATTATCGGGCTAAACGATGTTTTTGGTCATGGAGATTGGTACAGCACACCGATGGATCCACCCACACTTCTTGCTAGTCCATCATTTCAAAATGACACCATTGATATGGCATTCGCTGATGGCAACATCGGCATTCTTCAATCCCGAAAGCCAGGCGCTGAGGAAGAAGATGAATCACAGTCAATCAACCTTGCCAGCCTCAACCATCTCAGAACGTATGTCGCTGGTTGGGATGAGAATTGGGCAACTGAAGCAGATCTGAGTCATTTCATCATCAACAAATTTGCCAACACTTATGGAGTTGAGGTGCCAGATGACTTCGCTGGATTGTCCGTTGAAGAGCAAGTAATGACCTTGCTTCAGTTCGTTCACTATTACCGGGAAGCATACTACTCAAAAACATGGCAATATGAGAGCCCCCATCCCTTGAGCATCCTGCAGGAGGATTACCATGACCTTCTCCCTTTGCTGGAACTGCTAGATCCAAGACCCTTGACTGACCCAGCTGTCTTACTTGATGCCTTCAGCTTTGAATCCCAAGCAGATGCCACCGATTATCTGCGTCCAAAAGTGGAACTTATTTATTCCAAACTGGGATATGAATTACCCGCAAACTGGGCAGATGTTGAGGATGCTGTTCTGCTGGCGAACTTGCTGCACACGGGCATTGAGGATATGTTTATCCGGCACGAATCGGATGGCGCGTTTTTGAGCGATTATGACCCGGCTGTAATCGAGTTTCGGAACAGATATTTTGATAGTGGATACAGCCCGCTTAACGAAGATTTTCAGCGTTTGTCAGGGACATATCAATCGCCGGATTATTCGCTTTTCGCCTTTGTTCTCTCCATCGTCTTTGAACCGGTGGATTGGGTGCTGACCGGTGCTGAGGTCGTCGATGCAGCTTCAAAGGGAGATTGGGGATCGGCGCTGATAGACTTCTTGCTAAGTATAGCGCCGTTTGTATCCGGAAGGGTGGATAATGCCATTCGACGGATTGCGGGTGATGTTACAGATACAACTCACCAACTTTGGCGGTTAGGCGCTCGGTCAATTAAGGACTTCTATAACGATAGTTCAAGAGGTTTGGGTATACTGGCAGATCAGCAACAGACAGTAACAGAGGAGGGTTTAGCAATCATACGACAACATCTTGATGCGCCATACCTAGATGATGCACTTAATTATCAGCCGAATGCAGAGATGATGTCACGGTTACAAAAGTCATTTGATGAAGGCACACCCATTAGTGGAGCAGATCTTAGTTTTTATCTTCACGAACAAGCCGAATTTCACATCATGCGGCAAGTGGTTGATAAGAATATGACGCTGCGCGAAATGACTGAAAATTATCCGCTTGAAGTGATTACGTTTGAACCAGATATGATTAGACGAAATAATCTTCTTGGTACTCCCTTGAGTGAATTACCAGAGGATATACGCAATGTAGTCAGTTACAAATATGCACACGAGAGAGCGCTGGATCTATATCAAGTTTCTCGTTACAGTGTTTATCATCCAAAAGTGCTGTATCGCAATCAAGAGGAATTTAGTAATCGGTACTTCGAATTCTGGGGTATTGATAAACAGGGTTAAAATAGAAAGGAAGCCTTATGTCATCTAAAGAAATAACATTAACTTGGGGAAAATTATGGATCGGTTTTCCACCTACAAAGTGGTTAGTCAATTCTGATGCAAGTCGCGAGAAAATCATCAAAGCAGAAAAACTCTATGGTTCAGAGGAAACAACACTTTGCTTAAGATTGTTTTTTCCACGACTTAACATGTCTGAAGGGATTTTAGGTTTGACATACAGAAGATCACGCGAAGATAAACTCATCCTGAAAGTCCCTATCGTGAAAGAGCATAAAAACGATAGCTATGTCGGATTAACCAAGCAATATGCGGATTGGGTTTTAAAAGAGGCTGAGTTAGTGCTTAACTCATTGAGCAACGTTGCTTCTGGAGAGTTGGACTTTAATTATGGACAAAGGCATCCGGCCTATTCGAATGTCTTTATCTTTAGACTTTTAACACGTATTCTAATCTCGATCTTGAATATAGAGCAGGATCGTATAAACAGAAACATGGTAGATGAAATCGTTGTAATCAATCTAAAACATATACATTCGCACAGATAACAAATCAAAAGGAGGAGGAGTAAAATGCCAACCACCTGGACAATCGCCATCGACTGGGATCGAGACGGGGA
>DAOUKA010000069.1:0-1600 GCA_034421915.1 Anaerolineae bacterium | reverse complement strand
AGTGCGAACGGCGGGCAACTGCGTCGCCATGGCACTGTACGACGCATGCTCCCCTCGGTCCCGTCTCCCTTACCAAAACTGCTGTTGCTGGTGGTGGCTGAGCCTTGGGGAAAAGAAGCATAGCATCGTGACAGGGGGCGCTTGTCATAACCGGCGCCCCTGTTTTGCCCTATGAAGCCCAAATTGAGGTCTAAACCGAAAGACGGCGCAGACGCTCCAGCAGCGGCGCGGATTCGCTGTCCAGGACATCGACCGAATGGATGAGCCGGGCAGCATAGCGCAGGCACAGATCGCTTATCGCCGGCACAGCCTGATAGGTCTCAATCCGCCGCCCTGATGAATGCGCCGCTGCCGCGGTTCCCTGCACGCCGCGCCGCACCGTCAGTCGGCTGCCGGCGCGGTCAATCGCGGTCACGCGCAGATATTCGGCTTCGATGCGCAGCAAATGCCCCACCTGAAAACGCGGGCTGATGCCATCGCCGTCTGCTCCATCCGCATCGGCGACGCTTAGGGCGGTCGCATCGGCAGTCAGCGGGCGGTCTTGTATGGCATCGCCGCTGTCGCGCCAGGCGCGCGGCCAGTGGTCATGCCAGCCCCAGATTCCGCTGATGCGGATGGCGTTGATTGGCGTTTCGCGATAGATGAAGCGGGCGCCATGCACCAGATGCAGGACACTCGCGGGAACATCGGGCTGGCTCGGCACCAGTCGGACGTCATCCAGGCTTATCGAACTGCCATCGCCATTGTCCAGCGAGGTCAGCGCCAGCAAATCATTGGGCAGGATGAGCTCTTCAGGATGTTCCGGCTGAATGGATGCGCGAAGGCTGGCGCGGGTCGGGCAATACTGCCGTCGGGTCAGCGACTCGATGATATGGCTGGCCCGCTGCAAGCAGCGCAGCAAGTCGGCATCGGAACTGGTATCCGCCGCCGCCAGATTGAGATGCCGCCGCAGGGCGTGCAAGGTTGCGATGGTGTACATAAAATTCCTTTCTGATGAATGGGAAGCTGCAAAATCGTCGGTTTGCCGCGGGGGATATGTATGGTAAGTTGAATAAAGGTCTACAGGAGAAGCGGCGCCCATGAGAATCCTCGCCATTGAGCCTGACCAGTTTGACCCGGCGATTCACCGCCTGCCGACTGCCGGCGAACTGCTCTTGCCGGGCGTGCAGGTTTATATCCAAAGCGATGGGGTCGCCTTCGCGCTCAAACAGGCGCTCATGGAGGGCGCTGCCTTTGGGGTGGTTATCGAACTCTGTCGACAGGGCGACCGCGTGGAGGTCGCTCTCAGCGGCGCCCGGCAGCAGGATGGCGGGTTTTTCTTCGAGCGGCTGTGGGTGCTTGTGGAGTGAGGGGGTGGTTCACTGCTTACCAAATTTTCCTTCTAGCGACTTATTAATCCGCTTGAAATCAATATGCCCATTTTCAAGCCCTTGTCGTATTTGAATTTCAATTTTTTTCTTACGCAATCTTTGCATCGCTTCTCGGTGGTCACGAAAAACATAGGCGAGGTCAATCAACTTTGATGGAGTTAAATGGATAATATCAAAATGTAATCCATTTACCACATCATCGGCTGTATGTCCTCGGGTCTTCTCCAATG
>DAOUKA010000068.1:0-1784 GCA_034421915.1 Anaerolineae bacterium | reverse complement strand
TATATTTTTGTTATGGATACTGCCAGCACATCAAAAGCCATGTCGGCGCGAATGCTGACCCTTGTCCGCGATGACAGATGGCTGCTTTGGCGTGTCTAGGCGCTGCCCGATTGGCATTGGATACCGTCTGTCTCTGGCAGGCGGTTTTTTTATGGATGCGGCGCAGCGATGATTGGGAACATCTATACGAGAGGACGGATGATGTCAGCAGAATATATTCATGTGTCGGTGGCTTGGCCTTATGCCAATGGCGACCTGCATGTCGGGCATCTGGCTGGGGTGTATCTGCCGGCGGATGTTTTTGCCCGCTATCATCGGCTGCGGGGCAATCATGTTCTGATGGTGAGCGGGTCGGATGGTCATGGCACGCCTATTTCAGTCGAGGCTGACCGGCGGGGCGTGAGTCCGCGCGAGGTGTTTGAGCATTATCACCGCCGCTTTGTTCAAACGCAGCAGAAAATCGGCATCAGCTATGACTTGTTTACGCATACCGATACCGAAAATCATCATCAGGTGGCGCAGGATATTTTTACCGCGCTGCTGCGGCGCGGTCATCTATATCTCGAGACGCAGACCTTGCTTTACAGCGAAAGCGAGAAGCGCTTCCTGCCCGACCGCTATGTCGAGGGGATCTGTTACATCTGTGATTATCCGGGCGCCCGCGGCGACCAATGTGACAACTGCGGCAATCTGCTGGATGCTGTCAAGCTCATCAATCCGCACAGCCGCAGCAATCCGGCCGACAGGCTCATTCGGCGTCAGGCGGAGCATTATTTTCTGGCATTGGATCAATTTGCCGACTCCATTCTGGCATATCTGGAAGCCAGTCAGGGCAGATGGCGGCCCAATGTGAGCAGGTTCAGCCGAAACTTTGTCAAGGAAGGGCTGCGCGGCCGGCCGATTACCCGCGATATTGACTGGGGAATCGCGGTGCCGCTGGCAGGCTGGGATGAGAAACGGCTGTATGTCTGGTTCGAGGCGGTCATGGGTTATTTCACCGCCAGCATCGAATGGGCGAAGCACATCGGCAAGCCGACCGAATGGAAAAAGTGGTGGTATAACCCCGATGCTCGGATTTACAACTTTATCGGCAAGGACAATATCCCCTTTCATACCATTATCTGGCAGGCGGAATTGCTGGGTGTGGATGGCATCTATAACGAAGATGACCCGAATTATGGCGATGTGCGGCTGCAGCTGCCTTATGATGTGCCAGCCAACGAGTTTATGAACATTGAGGGGCAGCAGTTCTCCAAGTCGCGCAACTGGGCGATTTGGCTGCCGGACATCTTGGAACGTTATCAAGCGGACGCCATCCGATTTTATGTGGCGCGCACGTTCCCTGAACGGCAGGACAGTGATTTCTCATGGGAGGGCTTTCTGGCGCGGGTGAACAATGAACTGCTAGCGGCCTGGGGCAATCTGGTCAATCGCGTGCTGGGCTTCGCCTATAAACGTTTCGATGGGGCTGTCCCGCGCTATGACGAATTGAGCGCGGCTGACCGGCACATCATCGCTAAAACCGAAGGCGGCTTCGAGGTTATCGGGGGGCTGCTGGATGAAGTCCGCTTGAAAGAGGCGCTCGAAAGCACGCTGGCCTTGGCGCGGGAGGTCAATGGCTGGCTGGATGGACGGGCGCCGTGGAAAGCCATTCGAGTCGATGCTGCTGATGCCGCCCGCTCGGTTTATGCGGCGCTGCGCTGCATCGACAACCTGAAAATCCTGTTTGCGCCCTTCATCCCCTTTAGCTCCCAGCAAGTCCATGAGATGCTGGGTTATGAGGG
>DAOUKA010000067.1:0-13056 GCA_034421915.1 Anaerolineae bacterium | reverse complement strand
ACTGCCACTCACCATCTGGCGTCAATACAAAGATGGCAGCAGCCAGCAATTTGAAATCACAGTCGTGCCGCGCGTGAATCCGCCTGAAGGCGTGGGACGTCTGGGCGTCGCCATTCGCTCTCAATTCGGGCTTGGCGATCATACACGTTTTGCCAACGCTGGCTACAAGACCGAATTAATCCCCCAGGATATACCGGCGTCCATCACACACAGCCTCCAGACAACCGCAAATACCTTTAAGTTGATTGCCTCGATTCCAGGCCGCCTGCTGGATGGCTCTTTGAGCGGTGAAGATGCCCGCCCGATAAGCATTATTGGCATCAGCAAAATTGGCGGTGAATTCATTCAGCGAAGCCTGCAAGAAGGACCTGGGGTGCTGTTGAATTTCATTGCGCTTATCAGTATTTTTCTCGGCATCAGCAACTTGCTGCCGATTCCTGCGCTTGACGGCGGGCGAATCGTCTTTGTGCTGATTGAAATGGTTCGCGGCAAGCCAGTTGCGCCGCAAACAGAAGCCCGCATCCATCAAATAGGGATTATCATCTTGCTGGCATTGTGTGTCGTGGTAATGATTTATGACCTTATCCATCCACCCAGTCTTTCATAAGTCAGCAAAGGACAGCGATGTCAGACATGGATTTTCCAGCCGAGCCGCCGGGCCTTAAAAAGCCCGACATACAAGAGGTCATGGCAGCGCTGAATCAGGAAGCGCATTCGGCTGCGGGCGCAGTCGGCGCCTCTGTGGTTTATGGACTGTCGGATTTGTCCTCGCAAGATATAAAGACGCTTGAACCAACCTGGCTCAAGCTACCAGCAACCCGCAGGCACAAGGTTTTGCAGGCCTTGAATGAAGCCAGCGAAACCAGCTTTGAGCTAAGTTACCGCGAAATCGCCTTGCTAAGCGTCAAGGATGAAAGCAGTCTGGTGCGGGCGGCGGCTATTGACCTTCTATGGGAAGATAGTTCAATCGAAACCATGCAGCTTTTCCTGAACAGTGCGCGGAACGATGCCGCATCCCATGTCAAAGTGCGTGCGCTGGTTGGTTTGGGAAAATTCATTCTGTTGGGTGAATATGGCGAAATCCCCGCGGCGCTTGCCCTCGAAGCGCAGCGGCTTGCGCTTGAGTTGCACCGCAGCCCCAATGAGCCGCTTGAAGTTCGGCGGCACGCGCTTGAGGCCCTCGCCAACTCCAATCATCCCGAGGCCGACCCTTTGATTCGGGCAGCCTATCAGCAAGACAGCCACCTCTTCAAGGCAAGCGCCCTCTATGCGATGGGACGTACCTGTAATGCCAAATGGCAGGAAATCCTGCTGGAAGAGCTTGAGAGCCATGACAGCGAACTGGTTTATGAGGCGGTGCGAGCCTGCGGCGAGATTCAGCTTGAATCCAGCTTAGACGGCATCAGCCAGTTGGCACACAGCGATGACCGCGAAATACAGCTTATGTCCATTTGGGCATTGGGCGAAATTGGCGGCCGACAAGCCTTTGAGATTCTATCCGGCCTGGAAGAACATGCCGAAGATGCGGAAATGGCGGATATGATTGATGAGGCGCTCGGCGCCGCCAGTTTCAGTCTCACCGGACCCATGCTTGACTTTAGCCGTGATGACAGCTGACCAGCTAGCGCTCAAACATGGTCTGCATTTTCATTGCCAAGCTCATATCGCCCAAGATTTTGATTCTGCCGGTCATAAATAACTGCATCGCATTCACCTGACCCGTCGAGACGGCAAACCAGTCATCGGCGCTGGCTTTAAGCGTCATGGTGGGATGATCAACCGCGCCTTCGCCAGCTTCAGCCGCGCCATCAGCCAGCTTCAGCCAGAACAGCCCGCCATTTTCGCCGCTCAAATCGAACAGGATGGTGGCATCAATGCCTTCTGCCTTTCCTGGAATCAGCCCCGCAGCCATAGCAGGAAACAAATTCTTGACATCTTCGACTGTAGCCATAAATAACTCCTCATCAGCGTATAACTATTTTGAATTCTCGGTTAGTATACAATTATTCGTGTCGACGCCCAAGAGTGGTTTGAGGACAGTTTGGCAGGCAGGGAAAAAGTGAAGCGCTGGCGAATATCGGTTTCTTGGCTATTGGCGATCATCATGGTCGGATGTTCGACAAATCAGCCGACGGTTGTCATCATTACTTCTACCCCCATCCAGCCTGAACATTCACTGCCTGTTCTCACAGCAGCCCCAGCTTCGGGGCCTGCACCCGATTCAACCCTCCCGACTGGCACAGGCCCTGCCCGGCATATTGTCCAATCGGGGGAGAACCTGTCACAGATTGCAGCGCAGTATGATGTCTCGCTGGCATCCATTCTGGCAGTCAATAACCTCGAAAATCCGGATTTCCTTGAGGTCGATCAGATCATCAACCTGCCGCAGATACCCGTTACCTATACCCTCGCCTGGCGGACAATGCCCGATTCAAGGCTGGTTCGTTCGGTAAGTGCGCAATCATTTGATACGGCTGCTTTCATCCGCTCCCAGCCCGGAATCATCCCTTCACTCAACGGTCCTGTTGTAACGCGGCAGGCAAACGGCGCCGCGCTGACAGACATATTGCCAGCCAGCCAAATCGTGGAGCGCGTCTCACTGGAATACAGCATCGACCCTCGCATTTTGCTGGCATTCCTGGAATACCGCGCTGGATTGCTGTCACAATCTGATGTTGATGAAGTCCGCCAGTTGTATCCGCTCATCCGCCCCGAACAGTCTTATGGCATAGATCGTTCGGGGCTTTATAACCAGCTTGCCTGGCTGGCGGACCAGCTTAACTTTGGTTATTACGATTGGAAATATCGCGGCAAAACGACTCTGGAGTTTTCAGATGGCAGCCGACTGCATTATCATCCTGATTTGAATGCCGCTTCAGTTGCCCTTCAATATGTGTTTTCGCGCCTGCGGTCCCTTGCAGACTGGCAACTCGATGTCAGCGAAGACGGCTTTTATGCCACCTATCAGGCTTACTTCGGGGATCCCTTCGATGATGAATTCACGACGGTTCCGCCCAGCCTGTCTCAACCGCAATTATCCCTGCCCTTTCAATCTGGGGAAATCTGGCGTTTTACTGGCGGCTTTCATGGCGGCTGGGGGCCTGGCAGCGCTTGGGCAGCATTGGATTTTGCGCCGCCCGACAAACCGGCTGACCACTATGGACCCTGTTACACCGCCAGGTTTCCGACAACATCAGTCGCGCCAGGCAAAATTGTCAGAATATCCAATGGCGCTATCGTCCTCGATTTGGATCAAGACGGCAATGAGGGAACTGGATGGACGATATTATACCTGCACATTGTCAAAGACGCGTCATTGCAGTCAGAGCAGACTGTGGCAGCGGGAGATATTCTGGGGTATGCCTCTTGTTCTGGCGGCTATTCGACGGCCACTCACTTGCATATCGCCCGCCGATACAATGGCGAATGGATTCCGGCGGATTGCGCTCACTGTCCGTCAGCTTCCGCTATGCCGCCCTTTGTGATGAGCAGCTGGCAGGCGGTTGGGCTGCCAAATCAGGAATATCAAGGATTCATGATGAACCTGGCGGACGGCAGACGTGTCGTGGCTGAACAGGGAATAACCAGCATAAATGAAATATCATGGTGACGATGATTCTGTTCCAATGGGTCAAGGGCTCTGAATGGCGGCGGATATGCTGCTGGATGGCCTTATTGTTTGCTCTCTCTGACCATGCCCTGCCCATCTATGCCCAGGTCCGCCAGACACCCACCCCGATTACCGCCAATCTGTTCACGCCAACCCCCCGCAATCGCCAGCAGTTTGCCCCCACAGTCACGCCAACCTTCACCGCAACGCCACCCGGCCCCATACTTCTGGAGGCGCGGGAATCCGCTGGCAATGTGAATGTACGCGCTGCGCCCGATCTGAGCAGTGAGCGGCTTGGCAGCATTGCATTTGGGACGCGCTATCCCCTGCTGCGCCAGTATTTCCGCTGGTACGAGCTTGCCTATGACCTTTCTCCGACTGGAAAGGCGTGGGTATATGACGAACTGGTTGAAGTTATCGGGGATGCTAATCGAATTCCGGTGATTGATACGCTGGTAGTCGATATTGAAATCACACAAACCGCCATCGCCATCGAAACAATTCCCGGCGCCAAGGAAACAGCGACAGCCAACGCGCGAGTCCTTAATGCTCCAACACCATCGGAAGCCGATGTTCAAGGCAGTGGACGGATTGCCGCAACCGCTCTGCCGACCTTTACCTCTCCACCCGACATCCTTGCCTCGGCACCAACCCCAACTGTCATATCAGACAACGCGAACGGGAACGCCAGCGACCTGCCGCCTTTGTTCCCCATCCTGATGCTGGGCGGTTTCGGCAGCATCGGCCTGCTGATTTATTCTATTCGCAGGTAACACTGCGGGCGAACTGTGTTCTATGGCTTCAGGATGTTATGCTTGCGGCTCAGCTAATAACTGCCACAGGTGCCGCAGCCCTCGCCATTTTCCGCGCCTTGGTCATCCGATGACTTGAATGAGTGCCCACAGCCACAGCTTGAAAGTGCATTCGGATTGTCGATGCGGAAGCCGCCGCCAATGAGCGTATCAACATAATCTATGGTCGCGCCATGCAGATACATCATACTGGTGGCATCAATCAGCAACCGAATGCCATCGGCAGACACAACCGTATCGCCAGCCTCCGCCTCTTCTTGAAATGCCATGCCATATTGCATTCCCGAACAGCCGCCGCCCGTAACAAATACGCGCAAGGCATGATTGGGAATGTTGCGCTGTTCGAGCAGGTTTTTGATGATGGATGTAGCTGCCGGAGTCACGCTCAAGACAGTGTTATCCGAAACGACGCCAATTGCTTGGGGGTCAACTAGAGTCATGATGCTTCCTTTCAATATCAACGATTTCGATTTATCTTAACATATCGACTGCCAAATGTCAATTTAGTGACGAAACGAATATCTGTTGAATGATATGCACTGTTCCTTCTAATTTGCTAATTTGCTCATCTATCTATTTGCATAATCGTCTGCTACAAATTACACTTGATGGTGTTATCAAAATTTAGAGATGAGTTTTTATCCAATCAAGGAGATACCGGAGGAGAATATGAACCTACTCACAAGATTTCGATTTTTGCTTAGCGTAGTTATCGGCTTTTTCTTGCTGCCTCTTTTCCAGATGGCTGTTTTTGCCCAGGATTATTCGCCGCACCTTGTAGTCAACACCGGTTTCCTGAATATCAGGAACGGCCCAGGCGCGAACCATGACATCATGGCGAACGTCCCTGGCGGCACCAAACTCCCCGTGCTGGCCATGGCAAGCGACCGTCTTTGGTATCAAGTGGAATCGGATGTCGGAGTCGGCTGGGTCAATTCCTATTATACCATCGGGCGCGGGAATTTCTCGGATGTCCCCGTCATAAGCAACGAGCCGCCGCCAATCACCGGACCGCATCTTGTGGTCAATACCGGCAACTTGAATATCAGAAGCGGACCCGGCGCCTGGTATAGTGTCATTGCTACAGTTGCCGGTGGCACCAAACTCCCCGTCGTCGGCATCGCAGATAACGAGCTTTGGTATCAAGTGACATCGGACGGCGTCGCTGGCTGGGTCAACTCCCACTATACCGTCGGGCGCGGAGATTTCTCGGTCTTCTCGCCGCCAAAGCAGGAGACACCGAGCGGCACGCATCTTGTAGTCAACACCGGCAACTTGAATATCAGAAGCGGCCCAAGCATCCTGCACAGGATTATTACGACGGTTGCCGGTGGCACCGAACTCCCCGTCGTCGGCATCGCAAGCGACCGACTTTGGTATCAAGTGGAATCGGCGGCCGGGGTCGGATGGGTCAATTCCTACTATACAGTCGGACGGGGGAATTTCGCCGACATTCCGGTGACAGACAATGCAGCAGAAGCGCCCGCCATAGCGCCGGCACGGGTCATTGTCAACACAGCTTACTTAAACATCCGCACAGGTCCCAGCGCCTCAAACGATATTGTGACCACCTTGTCTGGCGGCGTAGAATTGACTGTACTCGGTGTTGCCAAAGACGGTGTTTGGTATCTTGTTGAAGGCGATTTCGGTCAAGGCTGGCTCAACAACAGCTATGTCATTTTCCGAGGCGACTATAGTTCAGTCCTGGTCATAGAGTAAGCGCTGTTCTCGTCAAATTTTCATCTTTGGTATAGAATGCACCCTGTCTTTTTGGATAGGGTGCTTTGATTGGAGTCGGGCAGATGCTGAATGCGGCAACGAATATGAAGTCAATCGGTGAGCCGACCAGAGATGCGCGTTCCCAATCGTCGATATTTGGCAGCGCCGGCGGTTTGGCACAATCCATCGCCGTGCAGGCTCGCTTCCGTATCAGCGTCTATCCAATCATTTGCGCTGATATGCCTGATGCTGCTATGGGGATGGCATCCTGCCTGTCTTATTTGCTGGAACAGTACCGTGACATCAAGGTTTATCGCTGTTTTGCAAAAATCGACCCCGCCGATGAGGGCGCAGAAATCACGGTGGCGGATTATCAGTTCTCGATTTCCGATTGGGAATTGGAAGGGCTGGACGATAATGTCGCCCTTTCGGGGAAACTGGAGAAAACGGCTGGCGGTTTTCAGCTGCGGTTTTTCATGGATTTGAGCTTGCTGAACAATCAGGAAACTGCCGAACTGGTATTCGATTTCGGAGCCCTCTATCAACTCATCAATTCACTGCCGCGCATCGCCAGCACAATCCTTGAGGCACTGGCGGGCAGCCCTTCCCATCAGCTTGTCATTAGTTATCCGGCGCTGACAGCCGATTTTGCCGAGACGAACACGCTGCTGGAGATGGTGTTTGGCTGGAATCTTGACTTGTACCTGTATTTGTGGGATATGGATTGGGATGAGGATGAAATCCTGGCGCAATTTGATGACACCATCGACACATTTCGCAGGCGGGAAAACGGCTTTGCATTTTGGTGCCTTGGCATGATGGCGAAGCAAGTCATGCAAATTAGGCTGGAGACCATCGGGAATGTCATTGTTCCCTTGTTGAATCAATCCCTCGACGCCAACGACCAATATCCGCATGGCGCGGCCGCTTTGGCAGCGGGGTTGTCGACTTTGGGCTATGCCGACCGCGCCGCGCAGCTATTAGAGCGCTATACACTGACGGATGCCGCCGATGCCAGCACCTGGAACACGCTGATTGATGTTTATCTTGGCGGCGGTCAAATGGCTGAAGCCATTGACGCCAATCAGCGAGCCCTGGAAAATGGACTTGAGCATCCAGCCTTGTATTGGCGTTATGCTCAAATGCTGATGATGTCAGAGACCCATGACTGGTACATTGAAGACGTCCTCTTGATTGATCCCGATGAGATTGACGAGGAAGAGCAAGTGGCATGCGAAATCATCAATGCCCTGAAAAGGCTGCTGGCGCTGAACTCGGAGAATCTGAACGCACTGCAACTGGCATTGACCTATATGATAGAGGTCAATGATGAAGAACTGTGGGAGTATTTCGCCAGGCTGGTTCAAAATGAACGCGCTGCCCCGTATGTCAGCGACATTATCGAGCGCCTCAGCGACCTCGAAGACCTCAATCCAGCTTATGAGATGCTCCAGGAGCAAATAAACAAGAGCCCCGCTGAGCCGTATCTCCGCCTTTACCTAGCGCAGCTTGCCCTGGTGGACGGGGACAGCGAGCTTGCCAAAACGAGCATCACTTCTTGCTGTCAATGCCTCGTGCAGCCTGATGACGATTTGGAATTGGAGCTTCAGCACCTCGAACTTTCGGCGGCGCTGCCGGATTTCGAGCAGAGGTTTGCTGAAATCAAGGTGATGCTGGATGCAAAACGCCCTGTCAGGGACAGTGATGTCGAATTCCTGGAAGGGGCGCTCGAAATTGCGCCCCGCATCATTGATTTGTATATCACGCTGTCGCGCTGTTATCGGATTTGGAATGACCTTGAAGCTGCCCTGGAGGTGCTTGCAGAGGCAGAACAGGCAGCTGGCGAGCATCCGCGAATTGTGCAGGGGATGGTGGAGATATTATGGAACACCAATCAGAATGACCAAGCTGTCGAAAAACTGAATGCAGCCTTGGGCAGCTTTCCCAACGATGTCCATTTGCTGGCACAGATGGCGAATTATCTGATTGACCATGAACAGCTGGAAGATGCCAGGCCCTATATCGAACGAGCGGAAAGCATCGCGCCATCGCATCGTGAAGTCTGGCAGCTGCGCCAGCGCATCGCCCTCAAGCTGGCAAATTAATGTCAGGACAAGTTGACCACCGCAGCCTGCCCCGATGTTTTATCCCGCAGGCTGCGGCAAAACGCAGGAACATCCGCTGCCGCGAAACGGGCAATGACCAGAATCCGCTCATCAAACACCTCGTCTTCGATGATGCCATGATGCTCGGCTATCGCCAGCTTGGCGATATGGTAAAGCGGATAGGAAAGCTCCAGCCTGATGAGCTTCTTTTCGACCTTGAGTTCGGTCTGCAAATGGTTGAGGGCTGTTTGGGCGGATTGGGTATAAGCTCGCACCAAACCACCTTTGCCAAGTTTTGTGCCGCCAAAATAGCGTGTCGTCACAAGCACGATGTCCCCCAAGTCGGAGTCCCGCAGCACAGCCAAAGTCGGCGGGCCCGATGTGCCTGATGGTTCGCCATCGTCGCTCATGCCCTCTGTGACCGAATTGCCAAAGCCGACCCGAAAGGCATAGACATGATGGCTGGCGTCTGGCCTTTCGGCTCGCACCCGCGCAATCATTTGACGCGCCTGCTGAACGCTAGCAGCCACCTCAACCGTTGTCAGAAAGCGGGATTTGCTGACTGTGATTTGGGTTCGGACTGGATGGGCGGGGATGTGGTAACTTGCAGTCATGAGTTTTAACTCGTTATATGTTTTTCTATGAGGTCAAAAACATACAAAAGTCTAATCTCGCGAGTAGGGTTGCGGGCTTGCATTATCACTCCTTTTGTACTTGGAGAATCCCCACTGCTATGCGATCAGTCGTGACAGTGCTACCCCTTTCTCTTTTTTGTTCTATTTTAGCCCGTTCGCTCTCAAACTCAGAATCTAACTTGGCCTTCTGAGCTTGTCCCATCCGGCGAATACTTTCGTCATAAGGGTAATGCAACTGCCACTTAATACGATCGAAACGATTGCGATAATGAGTTTTCAAACTGACAAGTTGACGATCAAGTACGCGATTATTGTCTTGTCCAACTTTTTGAACTGCTTCCTTTCGAGCCTCGTTTTCAACCTTCTCAACTTCTTCCATGCTATTCTGAACATCCTCTACCCTTATCAGGTTAACCTCCGGGAGGTCCGAAGCTCTTTCAATCAATCTAAGCAAGGCTGAGGACACAACTGCTGATAACTTATTTTGATGTATATCCCAAGCAAAAGTCTTCAGTCTGACATCATCTTTAATCCCGATAGTTTCCCAAAGATATAAGGCAAAGAGATAAGAACCAATCGGGATATCCGAATCCCGAACCAGTAGTCCCCCCACAAGACAAGTTTGTATGTCTTTTTTCCAATATTCTACAGCAGCTTTAGTAAGAGGGTGTATCGGTGTAATGAATGGAATTTCCCGATGATCTAAGGCTGTTTCTTGGTCGTAAGTAATCAAGAGCGTAGGCTCATTTCCATTAAGCCAACGCTTGAAGTCAGTTGAAGCACGATCAGATCGTTTTTGAGCGGAAACACTATCTAAAAGATTTCTCCTTGCCTCCTCTTTCAAACGAAGTCTATGTCTTCTGATATTTTTGCTATCAGGTATAATCTTTCCATCAAACTCGCTCTCAACGTACAGGTCGATCATATGAGCCAAATCATTTTGCCCGACGAACCGTCCTTCATGAGTCAGTGCCTCGACCTCTTCTATAAATGCCTGATTAAATCCTAATAATGATCCGCTTTCCTCCTCTAGTCTGCGCTGCTCCTCTATACGCCTGATTGCATTATCAGTCATTTGTTGGGCTTTCTGATCGGTCTGTTCAAGTGTAAGAGTGGGATCATAAACAACCCGATTTAAGTCCTTAACAATCTTCCCTAGAACTTCTTCAAGATCACCAATTGTGTTACGGAATATATCCAGCCGCTCATAACAGCGGAAAAAGATGCGCTCCTCTACCGTTCCCGGAGTAATGAAGTTATAAATCAACACTTTTTCACTCTTCTGTCCGAACCTGTCAATACGACCAATTCGTTGCTCAATTTTCATTGGGTTCCAAGGTATGTCATAGTTCACAAGGCAATCACAGAACTCATAATCTAACCCCTCACAACCTACTTCGGACGACAATAAAATATCAATGGCGTCCCTGTATTCATTGGGCAATCGAAAACGGCGTCTTAATGATTGCCGATCCTGTTCTGGAGTTTTTCCGATGATACGCCTGACCCGGTAGCCCCTATCAGAGAGCTTCTCTTCAAGGTATTCCAACGTATCTAGGAAAAAAGAGAATACAAGTACTTTTTTGGGTCTACTGATTTTAAGAACGTCATCTAGGATTCTCGTCAATCGCTCTAGTTTTGGATCATCAGGTGGGAGTTTGTTTGCCAGATAACGTAGATGGTCAGCGTCATCGACAAGAGATACGGGTAATTTCCAGGTAATATTATCATCGAACTCCAAGTTATCATCTGTGATTTCTGTTGAAGAAAATCGCCCTGTTTCAACGAAGTTATTAAGCCCTGAAAGTAGTGCGGGCAAGCAGCTCGAGGCTCGCCGCTGTAATGTATCCGTTATCAGCCCAATAACGAGAGGGTCATATTCTAACGCTAGAACCTGACGTTGGAAATCAATGATTGCTTCGTAAAATTCTCTCTGTAGTTGAGTAAACTGAACCTCAACGGTTTGCGGTTCACGAATAGTAAATCGCCCAATGTCTCGCCGCCGTGTGCGATTCATCAGATGGGCTAAAGTGTGTACCTCTTCCAAATCTCCTAAGAACCGAATCCTCTCTTCATCGTCAAGATCGACTTGGTTCGAAAGTCTTTCAGTCCATTTGATTACTCTTGGGTCGTTTTGTAAGATCCATTTTCCCCATTCTGTATTCATTGCCTTTTTGATTTCTGACAAACCTTCATCCTGCCAGTTTTGCTCAGGTAAGCGTGTACGAATGTGACGCATAGAGCGGTGTAGATGAAAGTTTGGCTCTATCATTTGCTGAAAGACGCCAAAATCTGGTAGCAAATCAGGACGTAGCAAATGTAATAATGAGTATAGATCTTCTTGTCCCGTATGAACTGGTGTTGCCGTCAAAAAGACAACGGCTTCGCTGGTGTCACACAAAAACTTGGCTATTTGATGAGAATTGGTATTTTGGTTCCGCAAGTAGTGAGCTTCGTCGAATATCACAAAGCTGAAATGCGGGGGAGTATCCAGCTCAAAAAATCCCCAATCGTAGGCTGTACCATTAATGTAGTTGGGGTGTCGCAACAATTCAATATTGACAATCGATCTCGCGTATCGTGAAGGCCAATATCCATTCTGTTGGGTCTCTTTGAGGCAATCTCGTAGACTTTCAGCAGTTAAAGGATGGAAGTCTTCATCAAATCGCTTCATCTCCTCCTGCCATTTCCAAACCAGTGCTTTGGGACAGACGATCAAAATATTTCCAAGCTCTTGTCTTGCTTGAAGTTCTCGCAAGATAAGACCTGCCTCAATAGTTTTGCCAACACCTACTTCATCAGCAATAAGTAATCTTGGTTGATCTGCTCGTAAGAAACGAAGCAACGGTTTGAATTGGAATGGTATATGTTGAATACGCGCTGCGTAGAGAGAATAAAGAGCGTTCGTTTGAGGATTAGACAATCGTGCCGCCGTAATTCTTGCTCGAAACTCGCCCGAAGATAAGCAATCACTTTGAAGAAGCGCGCTCGCAAGATCTGTGGTTATGGGTGAAGTTGCAATGGGATCAAGTTGATCTTCATAATAGGTTCGAAAATCTCCGGCAGAATGAAAAACCCGATATTGGTTAACCCCACCAATAGATGGAAGTATTTCAGTGATTGATCCTTGACGGCTAGGATCGGCACGCAACTGTACAATCTGACCAAGGTTGTAAGTCATCTCTATAAAAACCTTCCTCATAATGAAGGGGGACAAGCTGAACAATATAATTTTGCCCCATAGGAGACTCGAACTCCTGTTTTTGCCTTGAGAGGGCAACGTCCTAGGCCGCTAGACGAATGGGGCTTGCTTGAAATTCTAACCGAGATTGCGCTCGCGGTCAAGACGGGGCAAGGAAACCCATCCTTTCCTTCGCCAGCTTGAGCGTTGCTTCGGCAACCGCGCTTGCCTTGTCCCGACCCATCTTTAAGACCGCGTCCAAATACCCGGCTTCATTCATCAATTCATGGTAACGGGCCTGCAATGGCTCCAGGGTGGCCATGACAGCTTCAGCGACAGCCTTTTTCAAATCGCCATAACCTTTACCAGCGAAACAAGCCTCAATCTCATCGGCGGTTTCATGGGTGATTGCCTGATAGATGGTCAACAGATTGTTGACACCGGCGCGTTCGGGGTCAGAACTGAATCGGATTTCCCGATGCGAATCGGTCACGGCACGCATAATCTTTCTCCTGACGCGCGGCAGGCTGTCCAGCAAAAAGACAGCATGATTTTCGGAATCCTCGCTCTTGGACATTTTGGACGTGGGATTGTCCAAGCCCATGATGCGGGCGCCCGCTTTGGGGGTCATCACCTCGGGGATGGTGAAGGTATCGCCATAGAGATGATTAAAACGCTGTGCCAAATCGCGCGTGATTTCCAAATGCTGCCGCTGGTCATCGCCAACTGGCACCAAATCCGCGTGGTAAAGCAAGATGTCGGCTGCCATCAGCGTTGGATAATTAAGCAGCCCGGCGCCGATGGACTCTTGCGCTTGCTTGGCAGATTTATCTTTGAATTGCGTCATGCGATGCAGCCAGCCCAAAGGCGCCAAACAGGTCAGCATCCATGCCAATTCGGCATGTGCGGGAATTTGCGACTGAACGAATATCGTCGATATGTCAGGGTCGATGCCAGCAGCGATATAGATGGCAGCGCTCTCGCGTGTTTTCTG
>DAOUKA010000066.1:0-1758 GCA_034421915.1 Anaerolineae bacterium | reverse complement strand
TCAATATCTTTTTCAAACACAAGCCAGCGTTCCTCTTCACGCTGATTACTTTGTCCAATGACAGTGACATTTCTGACAAAGTTTGTTTCCAGATACGGCGAAGTTTCTCTACAGTAGCTACCCGTATCATTTTCGTCAATTTCGTATGAAATTGACTTGATGTGCTTCAAGAACAGCAGTGTACTTGTGCCTAACTTTTTGAGTCGACTCGAAATCTCATTGAAAGATTCATCAGGGTCATCAGGGTCTTTTTGCTTGTGATTAAAAGGAAAAACAAATAAGGTCCCCAAAGTAGAAGATTGAAAAGGTATCTCACGCGGTTGCTCGTAATTATCAATGGTGAAATGCGCGTCGCCCGAATGGATCTGAGGTGATCGGGTGTGAACATATACCGACATGAAACCTATGCCGAATTTCCCGATTTTGGTTAAGTCGTCCTTTTTAGTTCCAAATATCAATTTACAAATTCCCTGAACGTCAGCTTGGTCGAATAGTCGCCCATTATGCTCAAACTCAAGTCGGTCTCTATAAAGCCTGAATTTCACCTCAGATGCTTCGACATCTTCAGCATTTTGGAGTAATTCATAGATAAAGTGAGTTCGGTCACTGTATAAACCGGTTAGGTGTGATCCAACCCTATCGACCAAAGCATCATGCTCTTTGATGTTATCTTGTTTAATTGCTTCATAATCAAAAGACATTGTTATCCTCCCTGAATATGCAGAATTTCCACAGCTATATGTTCTGTTTACGTTCAAAAGCAAGATTAGTTGTAAATGATTATGTTAGTGGGGAGGCGGAACGCTATTGCTAATTTTGCCCCATAGGAGACTCGAACTCCTGTTTTTGCCTTGAGAGGGCAACGTCCTGGGCCGCTAGACGAATGGGGCTTGCTCGAAATTCTAACCGAGATTGCGCTCGCAGTCAAGACGGGGCAAGGAAACCCATCCTTTCCTTCGCCAGCTTGAGCGTTGCTTCGGCAACCGCGCTTGCCTTGTCCCGCCCCATCTTCAAGACCGCGTCCAAATACCCGGCTTCATTCATCAATTCATGGTAACGTGCCTGCAATGGCTCCAGGGTGGCCATGACAGCTTCAGCGACAGCCTTTTTCAAATCGCCATAACCTTTGCCAGCGAAACAGGCCTCAATCTCATCGGCGGTTTCATGGGTGATTGCCTGATAGATGGTCAACAGATTGTTGACACCGGCACGTTCGGGGTCAGAACTGAATCGGATTTCCCGATGCGAATCGGTCACGGCACGCATAATCTTTCTCCTGACGCGCGGCAGGCTGTCCAGCAAAAAGACGGCATGATTTTCGGAATCCTCGCTCTTGGACATTTTGGCCGTGGGATTATCCAGTCCCATAATGCGCGCACCCGCTTTGGGGGTCATCACCTCGGGGATGGTGAAGGTATCGCCATAAAGATGATTAAAACGCTGTGCCAAATCGCGCGTGATTTCCAAATGCTGCCGCTGGTCATCGCCAACTGGCACCAAATCCGCGTGGTAGAGTAAGATGTCGGCTGCCATCAGCGTTGGATAATTAAGCAGCCCGGCGCCGATGGACTCCTGCGCTTGCTTGGCAGATTTATCTTTGAATTGCGTCATGCGATGCAGCCAGCCCAAAGGCGCCAAACAGGTCAGCATCCATGCCAATTCGGCATGTGCGGGAATTTGCGACTGAACGAATATCGTCGATATGTCAGGGTCGATGCCAGCAGCGATATAGATGGCAGCGCTCTCGCGTGTTTTCTG
>DAOUKA010000065.1:0-13752 GCA_034421915.1 Anaerolineae bacterium | reverse complement strand
CCCCAAGCGGCGGTGATGGTCTCGCCCGGCTTCCATGCCTTTTCTGCCTATCTCAGCCAACAGCTTGACCAAGCCATCCCGCTGGTTCAGTTCAGTGTGGCGGCGGTTATGCTGTATCTGTTCATCTGGCTTGCCTATGATTTTGGCGCTGAATGGGCGGACAAGCGGCTGGGGCGGGCCATGGCGATAGCTGCCCTGCTGTGCGGCGGCTTGCATTTGAGCTATCTCGATGGACATTTTACCGAACTGATGGCTTTGCTGTTTTTGCAGGCTTGCTGGCTGTATGCCCTGCGTTTGCTGCGGCGGTTCAATCTGGCGGATATGGTCGCTGGCGGATTGATGATGGGAGCCGTTGTCTATACCAGCCTGACCATCAGCTTCCTGCTTCTGCTCGGCTTTTTCCCCTTGTGTGCGCTGGCGTGGTTTAGCCCGCGGGGGAACCAAGCCCCGCGGGCCCGGCTGAAGTCGCGGCTGGGGGTCACCTTCGGTTTCCCGCTGGCGGCGCTGCTGGGGATTGCGCCCTGGCTCGTCAACAATCTGCACCTGATGTTCCCGCCCAGCCCGTCCCCGTTTTCAGCCGATGTCGCCTGGATTGGCGCGATGACGCTGGAGCAGGGCATTTTGATTGTGCCGCTGGCGATTTCGGGCGCCTGGATGGGATGGCGCGGGCGAGGGGACAATCGTCTGGTGACGATGCTGATGCTTGGCTGGCTGCTGCTGGTCGTCGAGTTTTCGCTCTTTGGGGTGATTGGCCGGCTCTTGTCGCTGAATGCTTGGGTCAATGCGCCCAATCTGGCGCGGCACGGGGTGATTCTGCCCTTTAGCTGGCTGGGTGGGATCGCGCTCTTGCACCTGTGGGAATCGCGCTTGTCAAGCGCATGGCGGCGGCGCTTGCGGGGTGCCGCTTATCCCCTGATGATGGCGATGGCTTTGCTGGCGCTGCTGCTGGGATTTGCCTTTCAGCCGATTTTGGATGGGCTGCGCCCGCTTCTCAATTTGTCGGCAAGCTCCGTCAGCGCGGATGATGTGGCGGCGATGACCTGGCTGCGCGAGAACACAGCGCCAGATGCGACCCTCATCGCGGCGGATGGCGATGCCTGGCTGCCGGTTTATGCCGAACGTCAAGCCATCCATTTTCGCGCGGCGGCTTATTTCGAGTGGGATTTTCTGGAATCCTTGGCGGGCGACCGCGATGTGGATTATGTGTTTAGGCGAGCGGCATCGCCCCTGCGTTCTGACCTGCCGCTCAAGCTGGTGCATCAGCAGGGGGCGGCGCAGGTGTATCGGGTTGTCTCGGCCTCGCCTTAAATCCGAAGCAAGTCGGGGCTTCAGGGTATTGGGTTGCATGGCGATTGCCATTATTTGGTGTCACGATTGTGTCAGGGATAAGGGCGTTTTTGTCGCTGTTATGTCGCGGTTTTCCGCTTCAGCCATCAGGCAGTTCGGGAGGCGAGGCAGGTTTCTCCAAAGTCTCACTTTTTGTTTGTTCATTGCTGCTGCGAAGCTCCTTCAGATATACAACAGCTATTGCTATTGCAGGCGCAGTGACCAAGCCAAAGCCTTCGGTAAACCCTGATAAAATTACCAATGTACCGCTTGCCATCATAACTAAAGCCAATCCAAAACCAAGCCACATCCCAAGTTTTTCATGTTGAATAGAAGCCTCAAGTCCACGCTCTACCAATTTTATCCTTTGCATTCTGTGGTTATGACGTTGTTTTTCCATTTCTATTTCAGATTCTTGTTGCTGCTCTGCCATAGCCAAAATACGGTCAGCGCTGCCGGGTAGAATCTGTTCGTAGCTCCCCATTATTCTTGGAGACGGTATTGGACTCAAATACTGCTCGATGTGAAGAAAATACTGGCGAATAAACTCTTCCCGTTTTTCTTCAGGTATATCTTTGATTAAGTCCTGTGGTATGGAAATGGGCTTATTATCGTCAGGCGGATTTTCACTGCTCACTAACGATTGCTCTCACTGATTTCTTTTTCATACTGATTGATTGCCCAGCGCATACGATCTCCCACAGCTTCCCAAGCTGCGCGTATGGCTTCAGCATCGGATTGTCTGGCTTCAGCATCAGACTGTTGGGGTTCAGTATCATATTGTTCGAGTATTTGCTTGAGAGTATCGCGGTTTAATGCACCTTGAAAATCCACTAACCTGGCTATCCCGCGCAAAAAGGGATGCTTGGGCAAATAAAATGAGTTGGCGATCTTTCGTCCTTGATATTTCATATTATCCTCACTGCTACAGAGTACAAGAGATTGTCGTCATCGCCTCAATGTCTGTTTGTGAACCTCTTATATTCCAATCTTACACCCTTTGCTGATTGCCTGTCAACAAACGTTTCTGTCCGCTTGGTTCAAGCTGCGCCTCATTTTGATGGCGCGGTTTCCTGCTTTTTGACTTCCTCAACACCTGATTGATTCGCCCTGGACTTCATGCTATCATGTAATCGAATGACGATTAGATTAAAACGAGTGAGGTGAGACCCTGATGGCGCTGGAACAAAAGCAGGAAACCCTTTTTCATGGCTTTGACTTTTGTCAGGTCGATATGCACTTCAGCGACAAGCAGAAGGCCTTGCGAGGGCAGGTGCGTCATTTCGTCGAAGCCGAGGTGCTGCCCAAGATCAACCCGTATTGGGAACAAGCCGAGTTTCCCTGGCCGATTGCCCGCAAGCTGGCGGAATTGCCGATTATGGGCGGGGCGCTGTTCGAACACGGCGCGGCCGGGCTGGATTTTGTCGAGATGGGGATGGTGATGTATGAACTGGCAAAAGGGGACGGCAGCATCAGCACCTTCTTTGGCGTGCATTCCGGGCTGGCGATGGGGTCGATTGGCTTGCTGGGGGATGCGGAACAGAAAGCGCGCTGGCTGCCGGATATGGTGAAGCTGGAGAAAATTGGCGCTTTTGGCTTGACGGAGCCGCGGGTTGGCTCCAATGCGGCACAGGTCAAGACCCGCGCCCGCAAAGATGGCGAAGGCTATCGCCTCAATGGCGCCAAGCGCTGGATTGGCAATGCCTCGATCTCGGACTTGCTGATTATCTGGGCGCGTGATGAAGTCAGCGGCGATTTTGGCGGTTATGTGATTGAAAATCCGCAGCAGACCGCCGGGCTCGCGGTCAAGGACATCTGGGGCAAGGTGGGCAAGCGGGCGGTGCTGAACGCTGACATCGGGCTGGACAATGTGTATGTCCCCAAAGAAAACAAGCTGGCTTATGTTCAGCGTTTCAGAGATATGGCGCGGGTGCTGGGGGCGGGGCGTTATGGCGTCGCCTGGGAGGCCGCTGGGGTGGCTGCGGGAGCGTTTGAACTGGCGCTTAAATACACCAAGGAGCGCGAACAGTTTGGCAGGCCGATTGCCGGCTTTCAGTTGATTCAGCAGAAATTGGTCGAGATGGCGACCGAAGTCACCTTGATGCAGACCTTGTGCTTGCAGCTTTCGCATCTCATCAGCCGCGGGCAGCTAAGCGAGGGCATGGCTTCGATGGCGAAGTACAACAACGCCCGCAAGGCGCGTTATGTCACGCAGCTGGCGCGGGAATGCCTGGGCGGCAACGGCATGGTCATTGACGAGCACATCCCGCGCCTTATGCTGGATGCCGAAGCCATGTACACCTACGAAGGCACGAACGAAATCAACCTGCTGCTGGCCGGTCGTGAACTGACGGGCCTGAACGCGATTGTTTAGCGACAAAATCCCGAACGGTCAAGATGACAAAACGGATGGCAAGGGCTGTCCGTTTTTTGTTTTGCATGACAGCGCATTATGCTATGATAATGACATATTTTGACAAAAATAATGACAAGGATGCGGTCAAATGGGTTCACATGATTTCATCAGATTCCCGCCAAACCTGCAAGAATTGTCGTCAAGGGTGTGGCTCTTGTTGGGCGAAGTTCAGGCGAAAATAGAGCGTATCAGGCAGATACCAATCCCACCTGATGAAAGCAAAATACTTCGACGGGTTTATCTTGCAAAAGGCGTTCATGGCACAACCGCCATCGAGGGAAATACTTTTTCGGAAGAAGAGGTGGGGAAAATCATTAAAAACGAGATGAAAGCGCCGCCATCCCGCCAGTATCAGGAGCAGCAGATTCGCAATATGCTGAATGCCTTCAACACCATCGCTGACGATGAAATTCGCGGAAACGACCAAATGTTCTCACCAGGGCTTCTCAATGGTTATCACAAGCTGGTGCTCGAGAATTTGGAGTCCATCCTGTCTGAGGAAACCGCTGTCGGGGAACTCCGCGCGCATCGGGTCGAAGTCGGTTCATATCTGGCGGCGCCACCCGAAGACTGCGAGAGGCTGATGGCTGCCTATTGTGATTGGTTAAATGAAAAGCAGGCTGTCCCGGCGGGTTATGAACTTGCTTGGCAAATCGTTAAGGCATTAGTCGCTCATGTCTATTTTGCCTGGATTCATCCCTATGGCGATGGCAATGGGCGGATGGCGCGTTTAATTGAGTTCGCCATTTTGCTGCGGGCGGGGGCGCCGGATATCGCTGTCCATTTGCTGAGCAACTTCTATAACAAAACTCGTGATATGTATTACAAACAGCTGCAAGATTCGCATGGCGAATATCGAGATGGCTCTTATCCGCGAGACGGCAATTTGCGGGGATTTATCGAGTATGCCCTGCAAGGTTTCAAGGATGAGCTTGATGAGCAGCTTGCTCGGATTCATGCCATGCAGCTTGGCGTGATTTGGCATGATTACATTCATAAAAGTTTTCCCAAAAATCCAAGCGCGACCCAACAGCGACAAAAACGCCTTGTTCTGGATTTGACAGAGCGTTCCCTGTTTGAGCCGATAAAATTAGCGGAGATAAGGGAATTGACCCCTTCAATCGCGTTGGCTTATGCGAATAGAACCGAGCGCACCCTGCGGCGCGACCTTGATAAGCTGGTTGAGATGAAATTGCTAAAATCTGGTCCAGAAGGGTATCTGCCCAATACGGATATTTTAATGGGCTTCTTTGCGGGTGCGAGGATAAAATCGGACTAGGCATCCCCCATCCAGCCATTCCAGTTTGAGCTCATCAAAGATTTACCCGCTCGGATCTTCTTCCATCTTGTTCATGTCAGCATCAATCAGGTTTTCGCCATCGCGCCAAGCCATCAGCGCCGCCACCGACAGGCTGCCGCTGGCTGTCAGAGGGTCCTTGGGCAATAGCTGCGCCAGATTCTCCGCCACGAAATCACGCGCCATTTCGTTGGAGGCCAAAGCGGCTTCTTCGGATGCAAAAATGCTTATGGCAGCCACCGCGCCCTCGCCGCTGTTCATCGTATAGTAGCCAAAGAAGCCGGGCGTTTCCTGCATCAAGGGCAAAAATATATCCTGAACCAGCGCGACCATGCCGTCCAGGTTTTCCATAGCAAAATCCTCGTAGATGCGGATGCTGGCGAACAGGGCGCTGATGTCATCATCCGCCATCATATCCATATCGGCTTCTTCGCCCGCCATGTCCATATCAGCGAGCAGCTTGACAAAGCTCACATCAAGCTGACCTTCCACAATCCGCGGTGGATTGGGGAGCAGGGGCGCCAGGTTCGCCGCCACATAATCGCGCGCCAGTTCATTGGAGGCCTGCGCCTGCTCTTGCGTCTCGAACAAATTAACCGCCGCCAAGACCTCGCCATCGGTATGCAGCAGATAATAGCCGATAAATCCGGGCGCTTCGCGGAGGAGCGGCAAAAAGCCTTCGGCAGCGATGCGCCCGATTTCTGTCTGGTCTGCCGGGTCAATCCCCTCATACAGGCGAATGCTGATGAAAGGGCTGCCCTCTTGTGCCTGTGCGGCAGGCAATGCCAGCCAGAGCATAAGCGCCATCAGCAAAATCGCAGCGGCGATTCGCTTCCACTTCCTGATCATCAACTGCATTTCGTCCTCCTGATTGCGGATACGCGGCAAGTTGGCAGCCACAGCCCCGAACAGCAGCGCGTTCAAAGGCGCGCCCCATTGGATGTCGGGCTGGGCTGGGGGCTAATCGCTGGCGATGGACAGGCTATCGAGTTCCTGCAAGCGGTCTTCGTTGGCTTCCAGCCAGTGAATGGCGGACATCGCGGCGGAAGTCCCCTGACCTACCGAGGTGGCTACCTGCCGCCAAATCTCATCCTGAATCTCGCCAGCCGCAAAAACGCCATCCACATTGGTGCGATAGCGCTGGTCGGTCAGGATGTAGCCGTTTTCGTTGAGGGCGATTTGGTCGCCAAAGACGGCATTGTTCGGGTCATGCCCGATAAAAATGAAGACGCCTTCGGTTGGCTCGACCCGCACCGCGCCGGTTTTGCGGTTTTTCAGGCGGACGGCATGGACGCTGCCGCCAGTTTCACCGAGGATTTCCTCGACGACCGTATCCCAGGTGAAGCTGATTTTCTCGTTGCTGAAAGCGCGTTTTTGCAGCTGCACGCCAGCGCGGAGTTCGTCGCGGCGGTGGATGATGTTGACGCTGCTGGCGAAGCGGGTCAGGAAAATCGCTTCTTCGACGGCGGCATCGCCGCCGCCAACGACCACAATATCCTTGCCGCGGAAGAAGAACCCGTCACAGGTGCCGCAGTAGCTCACCCCGGCGCCGATATACGTTGCCTCGCCGGGGATGCCCAGCTTGCGCGGGTCAGCCCCAATGGTCACAATGACCGCATCAGCCAGATATTCATCGCCCAGGGTCTTGACATAAAAAGGCGAGCCATGCCCGAAGTCCACACTTTCAACCAGGTCGAACTCGATTTTGGCGCCAAAGTTTTCGGCATGTTCCTTCATGCGCTCGACCAGTTCCGGTCCGCTAAGCCCATCGGGGAAGCCCGGATAATTCTCGATTTCGCTGGTGATGGCGACCTGCCCGCCCAACTGACTGCCGGCGATGACGACTGGCGCCAGCTGGGCGCGGGCGGTGTACAGGGCGGCGGTCAGGCCAGCCGGGCCGGAGCCAATAATCACAACCCGTTCCTTTTTCATTTGTCATACCCTCGCTTCCTGGATAGCTGTTAGTTGTTTTTGCCTGCTGGCGGCAGCTCGAATTCGGAAAAGTCGAAACCTTCCAGCGCCCTTTCAGTTCGCAGCACGGCCACCAAGGCTTCAAACTCTTCCCGACAATCTTCCCAATAGGTCATAAATTTTTGCAATTCCGGCAGTATCTCGCTGAGTTCGGCGCCATGGGCAACCTGCTCGGCCAGCTGCGCCAGCTTTTCGCAGCAGTCATTGCAGTCCATCTTGATGAGTTCTTCATCGGTGGGCGCATTCGCAATAAAATCGAGCAGTCGCTCAAGTTGGTCGCCAGTATGCTGTTTTGACATGGCGGATGCTCCTGATTTCTTTTTTATGCTTTATGGACGAGCAGCCTGCCTCGAATCTTACGCTGCGCTCATTTTTTAGCCACTGGCGCTGTTTGGCTCGATGAGCTTGGATGAAGCAGCCGCTTGCGCCGCCGCGCCGCTTCCAAAATGCCAAGCGCGGACTGCCGGCCCGCTTCCCCGAAAGCGCCCAGCATTTCAGCGATTTCGGCAACCCGCTCCCCTTCATCCTCCAGCAGGCGAACCCGCGTGGCGGCGCGCGCCCCCCTGATTTCCTTGCGGACGTGGAAATGTCGGTCGCCATAACTCGCCAGCTGCGGCAGATGGGTCACGCACAAGACCTGATGCGCCGCCGCCAGCGACCAGAGCTTCTCGCCCACAACCGCGCCGATGCGCCCGCCAATGCCCTGGTCGACCTCATCGAAAATCAGAATCGGGGTGGGGTCGGCGGCGGTGAGTTCCCGCTTGAGCGCCAGCATAATCCGCGCCGCTTCGCCGCCAGAGGCGACTTTGGCGAGCGGTCGCAGCGGTTCGCCGGGGTTGGCGCTCATCAAAAACTCCACATCGTCCATCCCCTTGGCATCGAATTGATAGCGCTTGCCGCCGACGATGCAGCCGGCGGGATGTTCCGCCTGCGCCAGCACGACATCAAAGCGCGTGCGTTCCATACGCAAGTCCTTCAGTTCGCGCACCACTGCCGCGCTCAAGTCCTTGCCGGCCGCCTGACGGGCGGCGCTCAAACGCTGGCTGATGTCACCGATCTGGCGCAGCAGACGGGTTTCCTGCCGCCGCAGGTCATCCAACCGCTCGCCGCGGTGGTCAAGGCTTTCGAGCTCGTTGGCGGCCTGACGGCCATAGGCGATAATCGCCTGGATGCTGGACACCTGATAACGGCGCTTGAGGGCGCGGATGAGTTCGAGCCGCTCTTCCAGTTCGTCAAGCCGCTGCGGGTCATATTCCACCTCGTCGGCATAGCGCGCCATCATCAGCGCGAGTTCCTGCGCCTGCTGCGCCAAGCCCTCCGCCAGTTCATAATCGTCCGTCATATCGGGGTCGATGTCCGCCAGCTTGGCCATCGCCGCCGCAACCTGCATCAATCCGTCCACAAGGGGCGGGTGGCTGTCGCTGTCATCGCCATTGAGCAGCCCGGCGGATTCCTGCGCCAAGCCCGCCAGCTGCTCGCTGTTCGCCAGGCGATTGCGCTCTGCCAGCAGGCTGCCCTCTTCGTCGGGTTCGAGGGCGGCCGCTTCGATTTCAGCGACTTCATGGCGCAGCAAATCGGCGCGGCGCGCCAGGGCTGCCTGACTCGCCTGCAAGCGGCGCATCTCCGCCTGCACCTGACTCAGCGCATTCACCAGACGGGCCAGCCCGGCGCGCGCTTCCAGCAAATCGGCATAGCGGTCGAGCAAATCGATATGATGGCGCCGGCGAAACAGGGACAGGTGGGCGCTCTGCCCGTGAATGTCGAAGAGGATATTCCCGACTTCGTTCAGGATGTCGGCTTTGACGGCGATGCCATTGATGCGGCCGGTGGAACGGCCGCGGCGGCGCAGCTCGCGCGACAGGGTCACATAATCAGGGTTTTCGACATCGACCAGATTTTCGCGCTCCAGAACCGCCATGACCGCGGCGCGATTGGTCGCATCCATCGAAATCACGCCTTCGATGATGCTGCGCTCGCTGCCAGCGCGGACAAAAGCGGGGTCGGCGCGGCCGCCCAGGAGCAATTCCACCGCATCAATCAGAATGGACTTGCCGGCGCCGGTCTCGCCCGTGATGACGTTGAAGCCGCGGCCAAACGACAGTTCGAGTTGGTCAAGCACGGCAAAGTTTTGAACGCGCAATTCTTCCAGCATAATCAATCGGATTTTAGCTTGGGTCAGCCATTAAATCGACACCCTGAAGCTGGCGTAGGCTGTGGAGGCCGCCAGCGCCAGAAAGAGCAGGGTGATGATGCTCAATCCGCCTGTCAGCAGGCCAGCCGCCAGGCCGCCCGCCAGCAGGCCCGCGGCGCAAACGTAGCCGCTTTGCCGGCCGCGCCGCCGCCCCGTCAGCCTCAGGGCGATTTGCCCGATGAGGCCGCCCAGCGCCGGGGCGATGATGAACCCCAGCAGGAGAAAGCCGCCAATCAGCGCGCTGGCGAAGGCAGCCACAGCGCCGCCAGCCGCCGAAACGGCCGCCACCACCGCATAATCCGCCAGGGTGCCCTCGAAGAACTTGTCCTCGTGTCCGCGCACACATTCGCGGCAGGTATAGCCAACCGATGTGCGGACGGCGCAGTCGACGCACATATAACGATTGCAGCGATTGCAGCGCAGTTCGGTATCGCGGTCGCTGTGAACTTGGCAGTAGTTCATCTCGCCCTCGATGAGGGAGTCGGAATGGTTTTCAGTCATACTCATTTCCCGCTCATCATTTTATTATTATGGCTGTCGGTTTCATGGAAGGTCATCCGCCGCGGACCGTGGCGGTTGATGCGCGGCTCGAGGCGGTCGAGCAGCGAGCGGTAAAAATAATTGCGTTCGCGCAGGCGCACAAATTGACTTTCGGGCCGGGCGGACTGGATGCAAATATGCTGATTGTCTTGCAGTTCCGCCATGACTTTGCCATCCACAGTCAGCACGACCGGATGTCGATTCTCGGGCATAGGTTCGATGTCGACGACCGCGCCCTTCGCCAGGATAATCGGACGATCCATGCTGAGATGCGGCGCCATCGGCACCATCAGGATATTGCGCAGTTCGGGCGGCAGAATGGGGCCGCCAGTCGCCAGCGCGTAGGCCGTCGAGCCGGTGGGCGTGGACACAATCAGGGCATCGGCGTTGTAGGTGGTTGCCCAGTGTTTGTCGATATAGGCGTTAATCTGAATCATGCGCCCGAAGACGCTGCCGCTAATCACTACGTCATTGAGCGCATGATAACAGCCCAGCGTCTCGTGTCGGTCTTGCATCAGCGCGGCTTGCAGCATCATGCGATTTTCAATCCAGTAATCCCCGCAGAGCAGCTGCTCCAGCCCAAGCTCCCAGTCGGCGGGCTGCTTGATTTCGGTCAGAAAGCCCAGCCAGCCCATATTGATGCCCAAGACTGGCACTTGGTGTTCGGCGCAGACCCGTCCGGCTCGCAGCATAGCGCCATCCCCGCCAATCGCCATCACCATATCGGTTTGGGCTACGTCGTTATGGACGGTCGCTTCGTCCCAGTTGGTGTAGACCCAATTTTGAATGCCTCGCTGGCTCAGGGTTTTGGCGATGTCGGTCGCCACCGGGTGGGTATCGGGGCGGGAGGGGTGCGCCAGAATGCCGATGCGCTTGATGTGGGTCAATGCCGCGTCTCCTTGGGGATGGCCTGTCGCTTGCAGTCGTACCCTCATCATTATGGCGCAAATCAGCCAACAATCCCATATCAAAACCCGGCGGCAGGAAAAAGTCTTGAACAGGCCGCCGCCTGAGCAAAAAAGCCCCGCTGGTTCGGAGCTTTGCCGCGAGAGAACTTGTGCCTGTCGGGCTGTTCAGCCGAAGCGACCAGCGATGTAATCGGCTGTCTCCGGCTGCGCCGGGCTGTTGAAAACCCGGTTGGTTTCATCGTATTCCACCAGTTCGCCCCAGCGGGTTTCGCTGCCGTTTTCGACTGTCTTGCGGATGTTGTAAAAGGCGGTGTAATCGGATGCGCGCTGCGCCTGCTGCATATTGTGGGTCACGATGACGATGGTATATGCCGCGCGCAATCCGCGCATGAGTTCTTCGATGTGCTGGGTGGCAATCGGGTCGAGCGCGGAACAGGGTTCGTCCATCAGAATCACATCGGGTTCGACGGCGATGGTGCGGGCGATGCACAGGCGCTGCTGCTGCCCGCCGGACAAAGCCAGCCCGGATTTGTTCAGGTCGCCGCTGACCTCATCCCAGAGGGAGGCGCCGCGCAGGCTGTTCTCGACGATTTCGTCGAGGATGCGCCGCTTGCGGACGCCCAGCAGGCGCGGCCCATAAGCCACATTGTCGTAGATGCTCTTGGGGAAAGGATTCGGCTTTTGGAACACCATGCCGATGCGCCGCCGCACTTCGACGGGGTCAACCTTGTCGTCGTAGAGGTTCTGGCCGCGATAGATAACCGCGCCTTCGACTCGGGCGCCTGGCACGAGTTCGAGCATGCGGTTCATCCCGCGCAAGACGGTGCTCTTGCCACAGCCGGAGGGACCGATCAAAGCCGTGATTTTGTTCTTGTAGATGGGCAGGCTGACATCGGCAACGGCGCGGTAACTGCCGTAGTAGAAGCTGCAGCCCCGCAAAGCCATCACCAATTCCGCATCGGTTTTGATTTGTTCGTGGATCATCATCGTCTTAATACCTTATCGAATAGCGGTTGCGCAGGATAATGGCGGCGGCGTTCAGTGTCAGCATCAGCGCCAGCAGGACGATAATCGCCGCGGCGGCAATATCAGCGAATTGCCCCTGTGGCCGCGCTGTCCACTGGAAAATCTGGATGGGCATGGCCGTGAACTGGGAGAAGGGGCTGGTTGGGTCGGTCAGCAGGAAGGTCGCCGCGCCGACCACAATCAGCGGCGCCGTCTCCCCGACCGCCCGCGAGACCGACAGAATGGTGCCGGTCATGATGCCGGGCAGGGCCGCCGGCAAAACCTGCCGCCAGATGGTCTGCCAGCGCGTCGCGCCCAAGCCATAGGAGGCTTCGCGAATGGTGTAAGGCACGGCGCGAATGGCTTCCTGCGCGTTGATGACGATAATGGGCAGGATCAGCAGCACCAGCGTCAAGCCGGCCGATACCAAGGTCCGGCCGTTGGGCGCGAAGCTGTTGATGCGCACCAGATTGGCCATGAGTTGGTCATAAGCCTCATCGGGGATGGCGAGATTATCAGCGACGTCCAAGCGATAATAATCGCCGCGGGTTTTGATGTCATAGGCGTCATCGGCGCTTACTGGCGCGACATCAACGGCCATATCCAGCGCATCGGCCAGCGAGTTTGCCATAGCATACACATCGGAGTTGCCGTGCATGGTCAGGCTGGGCGTGCCATAATGCAAAAAGACATCCACCAAGCGCTGGGCTGTGGGTACATCGAGCAAATCCGAATCGCTGCTGATTTGGCGGCCGTCAAAGCTGATTTGGTCATCAAAGACGGGCGCGATGCGGGTCATGACACTGCTGACGGTTGGCGCGTCAAAGTTAAAGTGAAAGACAAGCCCACTGGAAAAAGGCGCCAGCGCCCGCACAAATATGGCCAGCCCCAGCATCCCGTAAATGATGGAAGGCACGCCGGCCAGATTGCGCACGTTGGTTTCAATCAGGCGGTTGAGCAAGCCATCGGTCGCATATTCTTCGAGGTAAATCGCCGCGCCGACGCCAATCGGCAGCGCCACCAAGACGACAACCGCCATCAGGCCTATCGAGCCAATCAGCGCGGTGCGGATCCCTGCCAAAGCTGGGACGCTCGACATGGGCGCGGTGATGAAATCGCTGTCCAGCCAACTGTGGAAGCGGATGATTTCCACTTGGGCTTCATCCAGCCCCTTTTTTTCTTGGTAGGCGGCCAGCAGGGGGCCTTCGATTTTCGCTTGAACGGCGTCGAAGTTGAAAATCGCATCGGAGAGCGTGAAGCTGGCGATGACCTGCTGTTCGACCACGTCTTCCAGCACCAGCCGCCGCAGCGCCGCCGCGCTGGCATAATCCGCCAGCAGGCCGGCCTGCTGTTCCCGACTGATGTCCTTGAGCAGCTGGTCGGCAATGGCGGCATCGACCTGGGGGTCGGCGACAATCTCGGCAACGGAGGCGCGGGTGAAGTCGCTGACATCGACTTGGCTGATGGCATCCCGAATCAGCACCCGCAGCCGCCCGCCCGCGTGGTCGGCCAAAATCTGCGCCAATTCCTGACTGTCAAGGGCTTCCAGGGGACGGCCGCCAGTAAGTGTCTTGGGTTCGATGGTATTCACCAGGCCAATCGCGCCAAAGGCCTCATTGACGACATTCAGGAACAGGGCAATCAGCGCCAAAGCGGCAATGCCAATCGAAAAATAGTTGAATGCCCGGCCCAGCCAGCCGCGGCGGTGGCGGACTCGCAGCCCTTTGAAAAATTCGGCTTCGGACGGCATATAGCCGCCTTCGCTGGTGTTTTTTGCCTTGTCTGGCGTCATTGGTACGTCTCCCGAAAGCGGCTGATGATGATGCGGCTGAGGACATTGAGCATCAAGGTGATGACAAAGAGCGTCAAGCCAATCGCAAAGATGCTGTTGTAATCAATCGAGTCATAACTCAGGTCGCCGCCGCTAATCCGCGCGATGTGGCCGGTCATCGTTTCGGCCGAGTCGAAGGGGTTAAAGGTGAAGTTGGGGCCGGCGCCAGCGGCAATCGCCACAATCATCGTCTCGCCTATGGCGCGCGACACCGCTACGATAAAGGCGGCCAAGATGCCGGAGAGGGCGGCCGGAATCACGACTTTG
>DAOUKA010000064.1:0-3977 GCA_034421915.1 Anaerolineae bacterium | reverse complement strand
GATTTTTATATCCAGACTGCCGAACTGCATCAGCTTGATGTCGCGGCATACACCGCCTGCCTTGATGAAAACCGCTATCTTGGCGAAGTCGAATCGGATGGATTGGATGCGCAGCTTGAAGGGGTGTACGGCACGCCCGCTTTCTTTGTCAATGGGCACCTGCTTAGCGGGGCGCAGCCTTATGGCATCTTTGAACGTCTGGTGCTGCGCGAACTCGAAGCGGCCGGCATCAGCCATCCCGCCAGCGGCGGCTGAGCAGGAAAGAGGCCGACAGTGGAAAATGTCATCGCCAACTGGCTCAAGTCGCAGTTCCGCGATATACAGGATGTCAAATATGCGACAGCCCGCCCCGAAGCGACCCTCACATCCCGCAGCCACGAACCCGATGTCATCGTCGAAACCTGGATGAACAGCCGTCTCTATGTCTATATCCTCAACCGGCCGCCCAAATCCCGAACCATCAAGGCGATTCTCAAGCAGAACACCAAGGCCAGTGTGGGAACACTCTTTTTGGTGGACATCCGCCTGCTGCCCGCTGACGGTTATAGGGGCCGGCTGCGGGATTGGCAGGACGATTTGCGCGTGATGAACAGGGGCAGCATTTATGCCATCCGTTCAGTCGAGGGCCGGCACAGCGCGATTCAGGTCAACTTTGACGAGACCGCGCAAAGCAGGGAGTATGACGTATGGCACACCACCGACTTTCCCTTTGATGCCGTCTCCGTGCGCCGCCGCGAGTACAGCGCCAACATCAAGGGAAGCTGGTACATCGGTGAAATCGCCTCGCCCAAATTCAAGCGCCGCCTTAATCAAGAACGCGCCCGCCAGCGTTTCCATTATCACACCAGACAGACGCGGCCGGTCAAGCTGGCGGCCGCCGAGCAGATTAATGCCGCTTATCTGGCGCTGGAGATTGAAGTTGGCGCCGGACAAAGCGCCGTCAAAGAAGCCTTCCGCAAGCTGGCGCGCGAGTATCATCCGGATGTCACCGAACACGAAAAGGCCGAAGCCGAGCAGCGTTTCAAAGAAGTCAAATCGGCATACGACCAAATCAAGTCCCATCGCCGCTGGCATTAGTGAACCCGACTGTTTTGGGGAGATGGGTCCACCAGGACTCGAACCTGGAACCAATCGGTTATGAGCCGACTGCTCTGACCATTGAGCTATGGACCCGATTTGCCTGTTTGTCATAACAGACAGCGCGACCCAAGCGGGTAACGGGATTCGAACCCGTGCTGACACCTTGGAAGGGTGGAGTGCTACCGTTACACCATACCCGCATAAGACGATGCTCGCTGGTCGGGGCGCCCGGATTCGAACCGGGGGCCTCACGGACCCAAACCGTGCGCGCTACCGGGCTGCGCCACGCCCCGAATATCCCCGTATGCTAATGCAGGCTGGTCTCAAAGTAAAGCCACAATTTCATCGCACATCGCTGCCAAAAATGTCAAGCCAGTCATCGACTTCATCATCGGAGATTTTGGGGTCAACCGCTTCGCCGCGCGATTCCTGCTGGCGGGGTCCGCGCCGCAGCTGCTGCGAGAATGCCGCCGATGTCATCCACTTCATATTGTGCCTGCGGGCGCAGTCAAGCACCTCCCTGTCGGAGGACACCAGCGTCCAGTTGGTGGCATCGCGCGTTTTGCGGATGCGCCGCTTGCGCAGATTGTCGGCGTTGCTATGTTCTGCCGAAGCGAATATCACTCTCACCGCGCGGTTCGAAAGGGCGGAACAGCCGCCGGGCAGGCCGCCATCAAATATCACAGTGCATGTCTTGCCTTGTCTGGCGGCGAATCCACGCAGCCTGTTCACCAGTTTGGCTTCGTCGTTCGGGTCTTCCAGCTGAATATCCGGCAGGCAGGCGATTAAGTTATGTCCATCAATCAGGTAGGGCATCAAGCGCACCTGTAACAGCAAGCAGGCAGGATAAGTGTACCACAAGAACGGAACATTTTACCAGCGCTGGCAGATGGGCTATGATAATGAATGTGTACACAAAACAGCAGCGAGGCAATCAGGCGGCAGGGCGATGCGGAATGTAGCCCCAACGCGCAAGCTGAGTCGGCGCTCACGGGACTTTTTGATGGCGGCAGCCGTGATTTTTTGGCTGGGCGCAGCCTTGTCTGTGCTGGGTCTCGCCCTGCACGCTATCAATCTGGTGGTTTCATCTAACCCGGGTTTCGGGGTTTATGACCTCACCCGAAAAGCGATTGCGTCGCTGGGCATGGGCGTCATGTTCGTCTCCTGCGCGATGGCGCTGCGGGCGGTCACATGGAAAACAGACAACGCCCTCGCGCGGCAAGTCGGAGAACAGCTTGGGGCCTGCCTTGACCATCGATTCGTGTTCATCCGCAACATCAGCAAAGGGACTATCGGGTATGTGGATGCGGTTCTGGTCAGCCGGCATGGTGTGCTGGTTTTGCGCATTTCAAATCGCAGGGGAGTGTATTTCAACGAAAAAGGGCAATGGCTGATGCGGAAGCGCAAGGGCAAATGGAAACCGATGCGCTGGAATCCGACCCGCGAGGTGGTTGAGGATGTGATGAATATCCGCGAATATCTGGAGGATTACAAACTGCCAGGGATGCCGGTTTATGGTGTGATTGTCTTTACCCAAGACCCCCCGCTGGCACAGTTGAGCCTGCGAGAACCGGCTGTTCCCGTTCATCATGCCAGCCAGCTTGTCGAGCGTTTGCAGGACAGCTATCTTGCGCGGGAACGGCTTGAGGCAAAAACCGTGCAGGAAATCGTCAACCTGCTCTATCACTAGGGAGGCGCATCGGATGAATAAAGCGCTCCGATTTCTGCTGCCCGACTGGGCGCGGCCGGAGAACCCGATTCTGCAATATGAGTTGGCGCATGCCAAGCAGCCGGCTTCGCGGCGGCGCTTTGTTCAGCTTCTGGTCATCGCCTTGATGCTGGGTGTGCCGGGTCATCTTTATGCGACTCATATCCATGACGCGCCCGCCGGCAGCATCAGCGATTTGGCATGGCGCAGCCTGTACTTTCCGACTTTGCTGGTGCAGGTCGCGACCGCCGTGACGGCCTTGTCGCTGGGCATTGGCTCGGTCGGGCAGGAACGCAGCCGGCAAACCTGGGATCATTTACGGGCAACCGCAGTCGGCGCCAGCCTAACCCTGCGGACTCGCTGGATAGCGATTTTATATCGCTTGCGGGCGCCGCTTCTGGCCATCCTGCTGGTGCGGCTGATTCTGCTCATCGCTATGCTGTATGACCTGGCGGCTTTTGGCGGCCTTTATGTCGAGATGCTAAGCAGAAACGCCACCCCGACATTAGCCGACTGGCGAATTGGATGGCTGGTTATCGCGCTGCTGATGACCGTCAGCCTCCTGCTGCCCTTCACGATGATTGCCGTCAGCGGCGGCATCGGGCTGTTGATTTCAGTCGCCGTCAAAGACCGCGTTTATATCGTGATGGCACAGGTGACACTTGTACTGGCTCAAGCCGCGCTGGCTGTTGGGACGCATCTGGCGGTCTCGCAGGTCCTCCGCGGCAGCCTCAGACTGTCCGACGGCGCCCTGTTTGCCCTGTTTCTGGGTTACAGCGGCTTGGGCGATTGGGGTTTGCTCTTCGCCCAACTGGGCAGCCTGGGCGAAATCTGGGCGCTTGTCCCCTATGGCATTTTCATCGGGGTCGGCTTGATGGCCTGGATGCTGCTTCAGGCTGCGGCTGCTGATGGCATTTTGTGGCTGGCAGGGCGCCTGGCCGAAAGCCGCGAATGATGTCTATTTGCGAACTTCCCGAACTTGGCTCTTGAGTCGTTCATGCTCGTCTTGAGCCGACAGCAGCTTGCGATAATTGCCACTTCTTATGTCATGGACAACGTAGACAATGACAAAAATGGCGATTAGCAATAAGACAAACAATACCATCACTACAAATTCGAGACTCATGATGCTGTTTCCTCTGTGAGCTTCTTATAACGAGTATATCCAATATAAAATTGCAGGGGTGTC
>DAOUKA010000063.1:0-20365 GCA_034421915.1 Anaerolineae bacterium | reverse complement strand
GTCAGGTGTGTCAGGGTCGTTATGCTGTCGCCCTTGGTATAGAGACCGGCGCCCTGAACAGCGCGGTTCCCGTAAAAGGTGCTGTTTTCGATGCTCATGGTGGCGGCATTGTGGATTCCGCCGCCGCGCTGGGAGGCTTGATTGTCGGCAAAGGCGCTCTTGATGATGACTGCCTGGCCGCCTTCGAGGTACACAGCGCCGCCATTCCCGCCGCGCCGAACCCCGCCATGCGTGCTGTTTCCCGCGAATGTGCTGCTGCTAATGCTCAAGCGGTATGTTTCGTCAGTGTCAAAATGGATGCCACCGCCGCTGCTGCTGCTCGAATTGCCGCTGAGAAGCACGCTGTTCAGCGTTACGTCGCTGTGGAGGGCCGAGATGCCACCGCCCAAATTGCCCGACCAACTGTTGCTGATGGTGCTGTTATGAACAGTCAGCGTGCCGTTGTCGACCAGAATCGCGCCGCCATCCGAATTGCTGCGGCCCGCGGTCATTGTCAGGTTATGAATGGTCAGACTGCCGCCATCCACCACATAAAAAATCCGAAACATATCCGCGCCGCTGAGGCGATGGCCCTTGCCTTGAATGGTTATCGTTGACCGAATGTCGCGGAGTTCCCCTTCCAAAGTGAGGTCTGCCGACAGGATAAGGGTATCTTCACCATCGCCAGCCGGACATCCGCCCCACGCCGCATCGGCATTGGCGGCCCGCACCGCATCCGCCAAAGAGCAATCCCCATCGACCGTGATATGAGCAGCGTAGACCCCTGGCGCTGGCGCCAGAAAGAAGCAGATTGTCAGGAATACAGCTTTACAGGCTTGCGAATTGGTGCAAGGCAATATCGTGCGTAGTTGTCCCATTTTGCGCCAGGTCAGCCATGATTTCGCCTATAACGCTCGCCATTTTGAAGCCATGCCCACTGAAACCGGCCGCCACCGCGACCTGCGGCCTATCGGGCAGGGTATCCAGCAGCCAGTGTTCATCCTTGGTATTGGTGAACATACAGACTTGCATGTCCAGGGTTTGGCCGGCAGCGGCGGGGAAGTAACGTTCGGCAAAGGCGCGCAAGACCTGTTCGTCTTCATCGTGGACATCGCGGTCGAGGGTATCGGGGTCGCAAATCTGGTTCAGGTGATGCCAGCGACCGAACTTTATGCCCGGGGTATCGCCCGTGGGGTTAAACTCCGGGAAGCCATAAAAGCGCCCCTCGCCCACCATCGCATTCCAGACGGGAAATCGTTTTGGCGTGAACCAGCGCGGCTGTTGGGTCTCCAGCCAAATCAAGACCTGACGTTCTGGCACTGCCTTGCCAGTCAAAGGCGGGACGAGCTTATAGGCCCAGGCGCCGCCGCAGATGACCAGTTTGTCGGCAGTGTATGCCGCGCGGCTCGTCTCCAGATGCAGGCGGCCATCCAACAGGACATCCCAAGCCTGCACGCGCTCGCGGGTATGCAGGGTGGCGCCCTGTTTTTGCGCCATTCGGGCATAGGCGCTAATGCAGCGCTCTGGCACCAGCAGGCCGCCCTGCGGCTGAAAGACCGCCATCGTTTCGTCGGGCATGCGATAGCCGGGAAAGCGCTCGTTTAATTGCCGCCCGGTCAGCACTTCATGTTCAAGCTGATGTTCCAGACAGCTTTCGAGGCTGCCAGCAAACACCTCGCTGTCGGCCGGCCCCATGTCGATGCTGCCAGTTTGATAGAACAGTTTCTCGCCCGTTTCGCATTCCAGTTCATGCCACAGCTGATAGGCTCGGCGCAGGAGCGGCACATAGGACGGGTCTTCATAATAGGCGAGGCGGATAATGCGCGTCAGACCATGTGAGGAGCCCATCTGGTGAGGAACATCGAACTGCTCGATGCCCAGCGCATGCAGCCCGCGCTTCGCCAGATGATAGAGCGTGGCGCTGCCCATCGCGCCCATGCCAACTACGATGACCGAATAATGGTTTGTCATCATACCTGCCTTCTCGCCAATAGGCATGGTGTTGAGCGATGCTGTCTGATTGCATCGCCTTGAATATCAATTCTTCCAGTTCCCACCTGAAAACAACTCGTGATATTTCTCAAGATTCTTGCGTAAATTTTGGGGATTATGTATTTTAGCACTTGTTGCCATGAGGGTCCCTTTGATTCACATTGATATGATAATCATATCATAAATAATGGGGAACAGCAACAGCAGCCGGATTCGGCAGTGTATCCTTACGCTGTCAAAAAGAAAAATTTGCTTTTTGCAAGAGTCAGTGTTAATCTGGTACAATAAGCGAAATCGTTTTCGGAATCGTTTTCGGAATGAAGTTTATCCGATTTGACTGAATTCGCGAAACCCGTTTTTATTGGAAGTATGATAAAGTTTTTCAGAGGTCAGGATGACAGAGAACAAGCGAGATGTCAAGCAGATGGAGGTTTCGGCGGCGGGTCGGGATGATGACAGGTCGAGCATCACCCTGCCCGACAAGATGGATATTCAGTTTATGGAAAATGCGAATGGCATCCGCGCCCATTCCATGACTGGCTTCGCCCCGCGCTACCGCGATTTTGTCGATTATATCATCGGCATCACCCACGAGATTTGGGAAGAAAAAGCGATTGGCCGGCTTTATGATTATTATGCCAACACCGCCAAGGTGCATACATCCAGCGGCACAGCTTATGGACGGCAAACCGTTTTCGCCCACACGCTCGAAGCGATGGCGGCTTATCCCGACCGCCGCCTGTATGGTGATGAAGTGATTTGGGGCGGCAACGATGTCGATGGTTTTTATTCATCGCATCGGCTTTGGCACGAAGGCACAAACCGCGGCTGGTCACAGTATGGCCCGCCGACCGGCAAGCGGGTGAGCTATTGGGCGGTTGCCGATTGCTTTTGCAAAGAGAATATGGTGGTCGAGGAATGGCTGGTGCGCGACGAGCTTTCGCTGGTGATGCAGCTGGGGCTTGACCCGATAGCGACCGCCAAAAAGATGAACGCGCGCGAACAGGACAAAGGGCTAAAGCTGCAAGTTGCGGGGGATGTCGAACGCGGGATTGGTCAAATGCCGCCAGCAAACATGCCCGCAGCCCCATCGGAGCGCTTTGACCCCGAAGATTTTGTCAGGCGGATGATTCACGAGGTTTGGAATTGGCGCCTGCTCAACAAAGTCCGCCAGTATTATCACGATTCCCTAAGTTTTGAAGGCCCCAGCCACCGCAAATTAAAGGGCCGCAACGATTATCAGTCTTATGTGCTTTCGCTGCTCTCCCCCTTCCCCGATCTGGCGGTTGGGGTTGACCATTTCTGCTATGTGGGGGATGCCGCCGCGGGCTATCGCACGGCAGCCCGCTGGACAATGCGCGGCACCCATACCGGCTATGGCATCTATGGCGAACCCACCGGCAATCCCATTCGGATAATGGGGATAAGCCATCATCTGATTAAAGAGGGGCGGGTTCAGAACGAGTGGACTCTGTTTGATGAGTTTGCCCTGCTGAAACAGATTTGCGTTTAGCCAAGGCCTGACAAACGGGGACAGGTTTAGGAAAGGCGGCGCTATCTGAAAACAGGTGCGCCTTTAATTTTAACGAACCATAACGAAAGATAGAGGAGATTGAAGGATGAAAAAGCTGTTTCTTGTTCTGCTGCTGGCGGCCTGGCTGGCGATGCCGGCATTCGCTCAAAACGTTGGTGTCTGCAACGTAGACCCGCCTGCCGAACCGGCCGATGTCACGATGATTGGCTGGACATTCCCGATTCTTGATTTTTATGCCGAAGAACTCGCGGCTTGCGACGATGTGGACAACATCAATGTGACCACCCAGATTTTGCAAAGCACCGATGCACAGGACACCATGCGTTTGGCGGCATCGAATGCCGGGGATGCGCCCTATGATATTATTCACGCCAGCAATGGTTTCTTGGTCGAACTGGTCGCCTTGGATTGGGTGATGCCGCTCAACGATTTGATCGAGCAGTACCGCGAGGAATATGACCTCGATGACATGAACATCGATGTCTATGCCGATGCCGCCGGCAATATCTATGGCATCCCGATTATCGTCAATACCCAGCACTTCTTTTATAACCGCGAACTGCTGGAGGAGGCCGGCATCGAACCGCCAGAAACCTATGACGAGGTGCTGGAGATTTGTGCCTCGATGGACGCGGATGCGCTGGACATCGATATGGCATTCGGCATTGTCGTCTCGGCTGACTGGGCATGGCGAATCGAATTTGTGAACCTGCTGGGCGCTTATGGCGGTACGCTGCTGGATAGCGAGCTTATGCCCGCATTCCATGGCGAAGAAGGGGTCGCCGCGATGAGCAAGCTGATGGAACTGGCTGATGATTGTCTGGGCGAGGATGGCATTTTGCTGTCCACCGATGACGTACAGGCTGGTATGGCGAACGGCAGCATCGCTATGGCGCATTTGTGGGCCAGCCGGGCGGCGATGATGGATGATGAAGAGATGTCCAGCGTCATCGGCATGATTGAATTCGCGCCAGCGCTGTATCCGACCGCCGCCCAGACAGTTCGGGCCGGTATCCCCTGGTCGGACTTTTTGGCGATTCCCGCCAACAGCCCGGTCGATAAAGACCTGCTCTTCCGAATGATCATGGAGACCGCCGATCTGGATTCGCAGATTGCCGCCGCCGGCTTTGGCTTGGTGCCGCGCATGGGCGCCGATGAAGCCGCGCCGCGCTATTCGGCTGCCTCACTGCAAACCATTGCCGAAGGCGGCCCTGGCATTGACCACGCCGCGATTCAAACAGCGAACGCCGCCCTGGGGCAAACCCTGCCGATGGTCGCCACCGGTGAAGCGACCATTCAGGAAGCACTGGATGCCGCCGCCGCACTCTATATCGAAAATGCGACCGCCGCCGGTTTCATTGGCGAATAAGACAAACACTGTTTCACCGTTCAGGGGCAAGGCGCGCCTTGTCCCTGGCCTTCATTCAGGAGAACGTATGATGACAGTTCATCTGCAAAACAAACAGCGCGTCTGGGATCTGTGGCAATCGGTGAATCACAATCCCAGCCAAGCCGCCGCTCAATTAGACAGCGACTTGTTTGCCGACAAGGTTGAATATCACGGATTTTATCCGATGAGAAACTTATCGGGGCGCGAAGCTGTGCTGGAGCAGCTGTGGCTGCCGCTGTTTCGGGCTTTTCCTGATTTGATGCGGCGCAGCTATATGTTGATTGGCGGCGACTTTGAAGGCGAGAACTGGGTCGTCAGCTGTGGCGAGCTTATTGGCACTTTTGTTCGTGATTGGCTGGGGATAGCTGCCAGTGGCGCGAGCGTGAAGTTTCGTTATGGCGAGTTTTATCGGATGGCTGCGGGGGTGGTTGAGGAAATTCGCCTGCTGGTGGATTTGCCGGATTTGATTCGACAGGCAGACCGGCCGATTATGCCGCCCAATCCCGGGCGCGATATTTGGGTCCCAGGCCCAATGGCCGGCGATGGCTTGCGGCTGATCCCGCGGGATGCGGCCGAATCGGCAAAGACGATGGCGATGGTCGAAAGCATGGTCTTCGATGGTCTGAATCTGTATGACCAGAAAGATCAGGACAGCCAGGGTTTGGAGCGTTTCTGGAATCCGCAGATGGTGTGGCATGGCCCGGTCGGGGTCGGGTCGGCATACGGGCTGGATGAATTCAAGCGGGATGCCCAAGGCCCGATTGTCAGCGCGTTTCCAGACCGAAAGGGCGCCGGGCATCGGGCGCGGGTGGCCGACGGCCTTTATGCGGCCACGACCGGCTGGCCGAGCCTGATTGGCACACATCGGCATGATTTTAGGGGCTGGGCGCCAACGCATAAAAAAATTGGCTGGAATATCATGGATTTTTATCGGCGCGATGGCGATTTGCTTCGTGAAAATTGGGTACTAATTGACCTGATAGATGCCGGCCGGCAGTCGGGCGTGAACTTATATGAGCCGCTCACCGCGCCTTAGCGGCGAGGCTGGGAAAACCCGCAAATGACGAACAAAGACGATACATACTACACGGATTCGTTCCGATATGCGCCAGTGGCGCAAGAGCGGAATATCGCCAGCAAGCGCCGCATCATCGGTATTATGCAGGCCATGACCGATGAACCGCTTGACCGCCTGGACGAGGTGGCGCGGGCGAGCTTCGCTGCGGATATTGCCCTGAATGTGACCCACCCCATCAATGAGATGCGCGGAATTGAGGCCGGGCTGGCGCACTTGTGGCATCCGCTGCGGCGGGCGCTGCCAGATGTCGAGCGCCGCGACCATTTTGTGGCCGGCGGGCGCTATCGGGATGCCAGCTGGATTGGCTGCATGGGTCATTTTATGGGCACATTCGAACGCGACTGGCTGGGCATTCCGGCGACGCGCGGGGTGGTCTGCCTGCGCTACTGCGAGGCACATGAACTGCGCGATGATAAAGATAACAAAATCGTGACCAGCTATGTCTTTCTCGATGTTCTCGATTTGATGCGGCAGGCGGGTTACTTCCCGATTGCGCCCAGCCTGGGCACCGAGATGCGCTGGATGCCGCCGCGCACCTGTGACGGCGTGATTCTGAAGCCGCAGGATGGCGAACGCTCCAAGCGAACCATCGAGACGATTCTCAGGATGCACGCCGCTTTGGGATATTACAGCGGTCGGCCGCCCACCCGCGCCGTGCTGGATGAGATGGAGCAGGCCAAGCACTGGCATCCCAATTTTATGTGGTATGGACCGGCGGGCATCGGCACGACCCGCGGCCTAAAGGGCTTCGAGGATTATCATCAGATTCCGTTTTTGGTCGCCTTTCCCGACCGCGCTGGCTCGGAACAGGGGCATTTTATCCGCATTGGCGATGGTTATTTTGCGGTGACCGGCGGCTGGGGCTATTTGCAGGCGACGCACAGCGGCGGCGAGTTGTTTGGCGTCCCGCCGACCGGCCGGCGCATCAAGATGCGGGTCATGGATTTTTATCGCTGTGATGACGACGCGATTGTTGAGAACTGGGTGCCGATAGATGTGCCGCATATCCTGCTGCAAATGGGAGTGGATGTCTTTGGGCGGATGCGGCACCAATTCCGTCAGCATCAGGCAATATCCGCCAGCGAGTGGCTGGTGAAAGCGCAAGACAGTCCGAAAATCGGGTGAAAGTTATTGAATGATGGAAAGGAAACAATTTTTTATTTTTGTAGGACCAAGCGTCGTGATTATGCTCCTGCTGATGGTCGCGCCTTTGCTGGCGGCGGTCTGGCTCGGCTTTCATCGGATGACCTTCGGCAATGTGACCTCGCCCGAATGGGTCGGGCTGGAGAACTATGCCTTTATGCTGACGGACGCGGGTTTCTGGAATTCGTTTTGGTTCACGATGCTTTATATCGCCGTCACCGTGCCGCTTCAGATTGTTCTGGGATTGGCGGTGGCCTTGCTGCTGGATCAGGTGAAAGCCTTCCGCGGCGTGTATATGGCGGCGATTCTGCTGCCTTTTATTGTCACGCCGATTGTGGGGACGCTCATCTATCGGCAGACATTCGACAAATATGGCATCTACCCCTATATCCTCGATGAGGTCTTCGGCATCGACATCAATTTCTTCGCTACCTCCAATATCATGTCGCTGGTTTTCTTCCATGCCATCTGGTATGTGACGCCCTTTGCGATTGTCACGCTGTTCGCCGGTTTGCAGACGGTGCCAGAAGAGCCGCTGGAAGCCGCCAAAGTGGATGGCGCTGGCTGGACGCGGCGCCTGTGGCATGTGGTCATCCCGCACCTGCGCAGCCTGTTCCTGTTAATCGCGCTGATTTCGATTATGGATGCCTACCGCGTGTTCGATAGCATCTTCGTCTTGACCAAACAAAATCCGATTTACAGCCACGTCGAGACCTTGATGTATTACAACTATCAGGTCGCCGTGACCTTCCAGCGGCTGGGGCGGGCGAACGCCATGAGCGTCATCACTGTGGTGGGCGTCTTTGTCATCCTGATACCCTTCCTGTACATAACTTACAAGGAACAGGTGGAGGAGCGTTAATTATGCAGCAGACCCGAAATCCTTATGTACGCGCCTTGATTCATCTGTTCTTGATCGGCTGGGCGATATACAGCATCACGCCATTTCTGATGTCGATTATTACTTCCTTGCAATTGACAAGAGACGCGACCGCCCGCCGACCGCGTTTTCTGGCACAGGCGATTCTCGATCATAACGTCGGCATTGCGATTGTCTTTTTCATCGCTGTGCTGGGTGGCTATTGGCTGTTTTCGATGATGCGCGTTGATGAGCAGGGGCGGCCGCAAGCGGCGCGAATCAGGCAATATGGCTTTGTAGCCGCGCTCGCCGCCATCATCTCAGTCGGATTTGTGCTGTTGACCAACAGCGTCGATGATCGGCACATCTTTACGATTACAACCGACAATTACCAAAAATTGTGGCTGAGCGTCGAGCCGGAGGTTTTCGCGCCATTCGGGATCGGCCTCATTTTGCTTGCGGTCATCCTGCTGATTGTCGCTGTGAATGTCAAGCGCATTCCAGTCGCGGAATCGACCGTCTTTTTTACGATAGTGGCCATCATCGTGGCGACAATTTTTGTCTTGCCCAGCTTGGTCAAGTTTGCCGAGTTTTATGATTATTTTCTGAACAGCGTCGTGGTGACGGTCGGCACAGTGGCGATTTCCATCAGCATAGGCTGTCTGGCGGGTTATGGCCTGGCGCGGTATTCCGGCATTGCCGGCGTGGTGATTTTGTTCGCGGCGCTTGCTTTCCGCGCCCTGCCGCGCATGGCTTTCATCCTGCCCTATTATTTCTTCGCCCAGGTCACTGGCTTATACGATACCTATGTGCTGCTGATTATCACCTTTGTGGCGATTAACCAGCCCTTTACCATCTGGATGCTGCGCAGCTTCTTTATGGAAGTCCCGCGCGAGGTCGAAGAGGCGGCGATGATTGACGGCTGCAATCGCTTTACGGCATTCATCCGCGTTATCGTGCCGATTTCGTGGCCGGGCATCATCACGACGTCGCTCTTCACCCTGCTGCTGGCATACAACGAGTTCCTGCTGGCGCGGCTTTTGACCTCGACGCTGTGGACCTTGCCCGTAGGCATCTCCCGCTTTACCAGCGGCGAGGATATTCGCCTGATTACGCTTTCCAACGCCAGCGCGGTGTCGATTACCCTGCCGATTGTGGTTTTGATTATCTTTTTCCAGCGCAATCTGGTCAAGGGGTTGGCCGGCGGCGCCGTCAAAGGATAAGGGGTTCATGATGACTGACGAGATTCACAGCAGCAGCAAGCGGCATATCGCCCCGTTTCGGGCGGCGCTGTATGACTGCGATGCGGCGCGGCTGCCCGCGCAGCTGCGGGCTGTCTTTGCGCCCGACTGCCAGATTCATCTGGCATTTCCATTTGAGGATCTGGACGGGGCGGATGCCCTGTACGAAGAGGCATACCTGCCGCTGCTGACGGCAATGCCCGACCTGGAACGGCGCGATTTCATTGTCACGGCCGGCGAAAGCCAGGGAGCGCATTGGGTGGGATGCGCCGGGCATTATATGGGCGTTTTTGAAAAGCCCTGGCTCGATATTCCGCCGACGCGGCATGTGACAGCAATGCGCTACCATGAATTCTTCCGCCTGGAAGCGGGTCAAGTCGTGGAGATGCAGGCCTTGTGGGATATTCCGCAGGTGATGATGCAGGCTGATGCCTGGCCCCTGTCGCCAAGCCTAGGGGTGGAATGGGTGGTTATGGGGCCGGCCACGGCCGACGGGATTGTCAGCGGCCCCTACGACCCGCAGCGATCCGCGGCGAGCAAGAACTTGGTTGCGGATATGCTGCTGGCTTTGAAGCGCTCGCCGCAGGGCGCGGCGGCGATGGAACTGGACAAGTATTGGCATCCCAAAATGATGTGGTACGGCCCGGCGGGAATCGGCTCGATGCGCCGCATCTCTGGCTTTCGTCATTGGCACCAGATTCCCTTCCTGAAGGCGATGCCCGACCGCACCACAGCGACAGACACGGGCATTCTGTATGGCGACGGAGATTATGTTGGCTTTACGGCTTGGCCGGGTATGAAGATGACCATCACTGGCGATGGCTGGCTGGGGATTGCGCCCGGTCAGCAGCAGATTGCTATGCGCAGCCTGGACTTCTGGCGCTGTGAGGCCGGGATGATTCGGGAGAATTGGGTGCTGGTCGACCTGCTGCATGTGTATGACCAGATTGGGGTCGATGTCTTCGAGCGGATGCGCGAATTGACCCCCGCTCGGCAGCCCGGCCGGTTATGACGGCAGAGCGGCGGCGGGGATGTCCGCCAGCAGGGGGTTGCTGCGGTCGCGTTCTGACAGCAGAGGGGCGGCGATGCCCCAGTCGATATGGAACTGCGGGTCGTTCCAGGCGACGCCAAATTCGTCTTTGCCGCCATCATAATAATTATTGACCATATACATCAGGGTGCAGTCGGTCAAGGCGGCGAAACCATGCGCCACCCCGACGGGAATAAACAAACCCAGCTGACTGTCGCCGCCGATGTCAAGGGTCGCAGACCCCAGCCAAGTCGGGGATGAGCGGCGCAAATCCGCCAGGGCGACGCGCACCCTGCCCGCGACGACGCACCAGTAATCCACCTGATGGAAATGATAATGCAAGCCGCGCAGGACACCCGCTCGGCTGTCACTGCGGTTGCTCTGGATGCGCTCCCAGTTGACCTGCGGAAACCAGCCTTTGCGGAAGGTCTCCATAAAACGGCCGCGCTCATCGCCAAAGGCCCTCAGCGGCACCGTCAGGGCGCCATGAATCGGCTCGAATGCCTGTGCGGGTGAAGCGTTCATCCATCGTCCTTTGCTGTCAGCACGGCGCGGTCCTTTCCAATCTCCAATCATTCCAAAGGGTCATTCATCATAGACGGTTTTGCCCCCCGATTCAAGACAAGCCAGCAAAAAACCTACCCCAAAAGCGAATAACAGGTCATAATAAGGCTGAAGACAGGACAGACTTCGGAGGAAAAGCGATGGCAATGGCAGTTATGGTGGTGATTATCGGCCTGAACATTATCTTACTGCTGGCGGTGATGCGCATCGGCACGCGCGAAGATTTCCATGACCAGTTCGCAGCCGAACAGTCGAGCGCGGTGCTGGCATGGCGGGCGCGGCTGGAAAAGGCCGCCGCCGACAGGGACGATGTTCAGCCATCCCCAACCGCCAGCGATTGAGTCGGCGGGGCGATGCGCGTTGGATTGATCGCCGCCGAGCTTGGCAGCCGCAATGGCTGGGCGACTTACAGCCTGAACCTGATTCGCCAGCTTCAGGCGCGGGGCATCCCGACGACAGTTGTCACGGCGCGCAACAGCGCGGCCCTTGATTTTGAGATTCATCCTCTGCTGCCGACCGTCAGCCCGCCAGAGCGATTGACCTCCGCCAAATCCATGCGCCAGGCTTGGGTCGTGCGCCGCCTGCTGAAACATTGTGATGTGATTCATGCCACGATTGAACCCTTCGCTGTTCTGGCGGCCGCCATCGCTGGCAGACGGCCGCTTTTCGTGACCGCGCATGGCAGCTATGTCAATCTGCCGCGCATGCGCCCGTTTCCAGTCAATCAACTGTATCGGGCGGCCTTCAGGCGGTCGCAGCTGATTTGTGTCAGCCGCTATACGGCCGATGTCGCCAAGGAACAGCTGCCCGATGTCCGCCTGCATGTCATCAACAACGGCGTGGATGTGGCGCGGTTTTTGCAGCCGCCGCCGCGCCCGCCCAAAAAAGCGCCAACAGTCATCACAGTAGGCGAGATCAAGCCGCGCAAAGGCACTTTGCAGCTGGTAAAAGCCATGGCGCGGGTGCGCGAGCGCATGCCGCAGGCGCAATGCCTGATTATGGGTCGGCCGCAATATGGCAGCGCCTACACGGCGCAGGTGCAGACAGCGATTGAGCGGCTTCATCTGGAGGACAACGTGCATCTGTTGGGCCTGGTGGATGACAGCCTGATGCGAGCTTGGCTGGCGGCGGCCGATGTGCTGGCTCTGCCAGCGATGAATGACGGCTTGTGGTTCGAAGGCTTTGGGCTGGTGCTGTACGAGGCGGGCGCCGCTGGCACAGCCGTTGTGGGGACGGATGGCTGCGGGGTGGCTGATGCCATTGAACACGGCCTCACCGGCTTGATTGTGTCGCAGGACAAGGTGGACGAGGAACTTCCGCGTGCCTTGCTGGAATTGCTGTCGAATCCGACAAAAGCGGCGCAGATGGGCGCGGCTGGCCGCCACCGCGCCCGGCAGCAAAGCTGGGATGCCGTGGCAGGGCAGGTGATTGCGCTCTATCAGGATGCGCTGTCATAACCCCCTGCCCCGCTTATTCGGCTTTCCTGCCATCTGCGTAGATGAAATAGTTTGGCGTGGCCTGCACCTCGATGTCAAAGCCATGCCGCCGCAGCGTCTCGGTAAGCTGCCGCGGATTGTAATAGATTTTCACGATTTCGAAGCGCCGCCCATCATTGAGGGCGCGGCTTTGCCTGCTGTCGTCTATCTGTACCGTCCGCTTGCGGCGGGCTGTCTCGGGCTGACGGGAATCCACAAAAAACAAACGTCCCTTGGGTTTAAGGGCGCGGCCGACCGTTTGCAAAAATGCGGACAGCCGCTCTGCTGGCACATGAGACAGCCAGAAACCAAAGAACACCATATCATATTGACGCTGTGGCTGCCACTGGAACAGGTTGGTTTGCCGGTAAGTGACTTGTTCCGAACCCAGTTTTGCCTGATTGACAGCAATCATCTCCGGTGAGGCATCCAGCGCGGTGACCTGTCCACCGATTTTCACCAGTTCCTGCGTCCAGATGCTGGTGCCGCAAGCCATTTCCAAAATATGCGCCCCGCCCGCAGAGCGATGAAGCTGCTCACGAACGATTTGGACTTCCTGACCCCAGCGCTGCTTGAATGCCGGCCCCCAATCATAATAGCCCTGACGATAAAACCATTCGTCATATTCCTGGGCCCGAGCGCGATAGTATTCGATTTGCTGCTGCAACAGGTCGGACATAAGAACCTTTCCAATTTAATCCCGCATAGACGCTAAACAGCACCCCCTGCTCGGCGAGCGCCTGAAGATTGGGGGTGGGGATGGCATATCCATAGGGCTGCAAATAGCGCTCGCTGTCGTGTGAATGGATGTAAAGGATATTATATTGGGCGGTGGCATCATATCGCTCCTGGCTGTGCAGCCTTATTTCTTCAGCAATCATTCGTTAATCACACTAGATCATTCCTAAAACGGATAACACAAGACAGTTACAGATAAATCCACAAAACAGCCCAAACAGCCAACCACCCCAACTGCCACTGCGTCGGGTCAGCAAGACAGCTATGACCCATCCGATCAATGAGAAAAGAATAGTCCCAAGGAATGCCGGACCAAAGCCCGCCAGTTTATCCGTTCGATGTTCATTTTTTTCCTTCATTTTCAACTCCTTACTTAAATAGATGGAAAACATTAAGCCGGCATCCACGCTTCCTGACCGCGGAAGGGCATGTGTTCAGCCGCATCGTAGCTGGGCCGTTCGGCATACAGATTATCGACGCTGGCATCTTTTTCGCCGCGCAGCAAAATGCTGGCGTGGTCTGCGCGTTTGACCCAGGTCGAGGTCGGGATGTAACGCAGCGTGAGACCGATGCGCCATTTGTCCGATGTGTTGGCTTCGGAGCCGTGAATGATTTTGGGATTGTGAATCGAGACATCCCCCGCTTCCAGTTCGAGGTCAACCACATGGGAATCGTCGATTTGTGAGGGATGAATGCCGGATGCCAGAACATTCTTGCCGTCATCGACATCCTGCAATTCGGCGCGGGACAGCAGACGATTGTTTTGCGTGCCCGGCAAAACGCGCAGACACCCGTTCTCGCGGTTGGATTCGGTCGCCGCCAGCCAGATGGTGGTGACTTCCATAGGCTCCAGCGGCCAATACGTGCCATCCTGATGCCACAGCACCCGTTGACCATGATGCGGGGGTTTGGCGATATAATGGGCGGCGAACAGGGCGATGTTGCCGCCGATAAACTGCTCGACAATATCCAGCAGGCGGTCATCGCCGACGAGGCGGTGCATAAAGGGGTCAGCCACCAGCAGTTGATGATGGAACTGTTCGGGGCGGGTATGCGGATGTTTTTTCGCCAGCCAATGAACATGCTCCGCAGTTTCGCGGGCGAGGTCGGCATCGATGGCATTGCGGACAATCACATAGCCATTTTCATGGTATTCCTGCTGCAAAGCGGTGGTCATCATAAGCCTTTCCTGAAAAATCAGCACAACTTGGTTTCGCAAATAATTAACCTGTTTTTGCCCGATTGTCAAGCGCAGAGCAACCTTTGCCCAAAATCAGCGTATGGACAGTGAGGGCTTATTGATAAAACAAACATAAAACATTAAAGAAGGAGATGCAAATGAAGGCAGCAGAAGTTCACAGTCGGATGATCGTTGGCGGAACGCTTGTCGGATTGGGCGGTCTTTTCCTGCTGGCGCAGATAACCGACTGGCACATTTTCGCGCTGGGCTGGCCGCTGTTTGTGCTGACCCCTGGCCTGGTCTTTTTGACGATTGCCATCCGCGGCGGCAGGGATGTCGCCGGGCTGTTTTTCCCTGGCATCCTCGTCACTGGCACTGGCGCCATCCTGACATATCAAAACATAACCGGCAACTGGGAAAGCTGGGCATATATCTGGACACTGTATCCGGTCATGGTGGGCTTGGCACTGCGCTGTTTTGCCCGCCGCACCGGCGAGCCGAGCGCGGAACAGGCCGGGCGCTATTTGATGATTGGCGGTTTGGTGGGTCTGGTCGGCTTGGGCAGCCTGTTTGAACTCGCTGTCTTTGACAGCATCCGTTTCAGCGGCTTTCATGTGATGCTGCCGCTGCTGATGGTCGGCATCGGCGCTTGCCTCATCGTCAAGAATATGCGTACATCGGGCAGCCGCAAACGCAAAACCGATGATTTGTAGCTGCCCCGCGCTGGCCGCTGCACTCAACCAAAAAAGCGGGGCGCCCATCATCACCGGCACACCGCTTCATCCGATTTTCAGAATTGTCTGGTCGCTATCCTCTTAGCACCAGCGTCAGGACAATTTGAATGATGGTCAGTAAAATAGTTGCTCCGGCAATAGCAAGCGTGATGACCCACTTCAAAGCGTCAAAGTTCGCCTGCAATTTGTTGACGCTTTGCTCAAGTTCCAGCCGCAGATTGCTAATGTCATCTTTGGTTGCCAGATGCTCATATTTCGCTTCCAAAGTAGCGACTCGCTCGCCCAAAGAATTTGGCGTCGTGTTCGTTGTCATTCGAATACCTCTCTTTGTCTATAGGCCAATGATAGCGGAATAGCGAAAACTTTAGCTAGCGCCGCTACTCAATATCGACCTGTCCCTTGGGTTTGCGCGGCGGCTGCTGTGCTTGCAGTTCGACTTTGATGCCGCCGAAGAAAGCGGCGCTGATGTTATAGATGACCACCACCAGCCCGGTCGAAATCCCGCCCCAGAGCGCCGCCCAAAAAGCCGCGCCCGCCAGCACCTCGCCAAGCAGTTCGGGCGGGATGATGACATCCCAGAATTTGAAGATGCCGTTCAGCAGCAGCAAGACAAGCAGCGGCACAACCGCCAGCGCAGCCGAGACGACAGCCGCTATCTTGACTGCGGACGAGAAGCCGATTCGCTTGACTGTGTATTTCATTTTGTGTTCCTCTTGGGTTTGCTTGCTGAAGAATCGTCATACTCGGGCTGTTCTCGATATGAGCTTGATGCCGCTGTCAGTTCTACATCCACTTTAAGTCCAACTCCGGTAAGAGAAACCGCCAGATTATAAAGGAAGACCAGCACCCCGATTGAAATCGCAGTTCCTATCGCCGCAACAATCCCATAACCTGCCAGCCCCACTGCTGTAGCCGACCTCATAAAGTCAGGCGACAATGCCAGCAAGATCATGCCCACTATTACCGTCGAGATGATAGACATGAAAAAAGATATGACAAATGCTGATGCGCAGCCGATTCTTCTAATCCTGTATACGTCATACATTGCTTTGTCCTCTTGGATTCGTCTGTTCAGATGATTTCATTATACCACACCCTCAATCCCTCTGTGCCCTCTGCGCCTCTGCGGTAACAACCTAGCCCAAGATCTGCGCGGCGCGGTCGATAGCCCCAACGCTGTAATATCTGGCATCGGGATGATGGGTGAAGATGGCGGCGGTGCTTTGTTCTGGCACCCACTGCCAGGATTCGGTCAGGCTCATGCCAAGCTCGGCGGCAAGCTGCGGCAAGAGCCGCATGACCAGACGATGGTCTTCCAAATCGGGACAGGCGGGGTAGCCCCAGCTGTAACGTTTGCCCTGCCCGGCCGCGATGCCCAGCTGCCCTTGCACCAGCCGCGTCAGATAATTGGCGGTGGCTTCGGCTGCCTGGACTGCCAGGCCATGGAAGAAATAGGCTTGGCTGTAGGCGTTGGCGGCTTGCAGGCGCTCAAATTCGGCAGTCGCCGCCGCGCCGACCGTCACCGCCTGCAAGACCATCACATCCACTTCGCCCCTGTCGCTGCCGGCGAAGTAATCACTGATGCACAGGAAATCGCCATCGGGCTGACGCGGGAAGGCAAAACGGGCGCTTTCATTCTTTTTGCCGTATCGAGCATAAGCATCCGCATCCCAAACGATTAATTCATCGCCCGCGCTGTTGACCGGCAGATAGGCATAAACCGCCTGTGGCTGGAGCGTCCTCTTTTTGGCGGCATCTTTTGACATCCACATCAGCCGCTCCTCAAATTCTGCCGACAGTTTCTCCCAAGCCCTGCCCTGCATATTCTTCGCCCCCCAGGACAAGCGGAACAATTCGGGCTTGTGCAGATATTGCAGGACGATTTCCAGCGGCATTTGACGGATGACGCGCCCGCCCCAAAATGGCGGAACTGGGATGGCCGGCGCATCCCTGACGGTCTTGCGCACCGACCCGCGTCTGGCGCGCTGGCGGCGCGGCTTGCGGTTCATCTCGGCGTAGGCTTCCTGAAATGCCTCGTTCACAAATTGGGCGCGGCGGCTCTCATCAAGCAGCTGCTCAACGACCGCCAGCCCCTCAAAGGCATCCTTGCAATAGAAGACACCGCCATCATAGGGCTGCTGGGTGTCATCGAGGAAAAGAATGCGGCGGCCAAAGCGGCGGTTGATGGCGGCGCCCCCCACCAATACCGGAATATGCAGGCCCCGCCGGCCGAGTTCGTTGACAATCAGGGGCATCTGTTTGGAGGTGCTGACCAGCAGGGCGGAAAGCCCGATGGCATCGGCGCGGTATTCGACCGCCTTTTCGATGATGGTGTTGGCGGGCACCTGCTTGCCGAGGTCGTGGACAGTGTAGCCGTTGTTGGTGAGGATGGTCTTGACCAGATTCTTGCCGATGTCATGGACATCGCCATACACCGTCGCCAGAACCACCGTGCCTTTGCTGACACCCTCGACTTTATCCATAAAACCCTCCAGATAGGCGACCGATTTCTTCATCACTTCGGCCGATTGCAGCACGAAGGGCAGGATGAGTTCGCCCGCGCCGAACTTGTCGCCCACCTCTTTCATCGCCGGCAGCAGCACCCGATTCAGCAGGCCAACCGCATCCTGACGGCGCAGGCAGGCGTCAATCAAAGCCGCGACGCCTTCTTTCTTGCGATGCAGGATGTGCCAGTGCAAGGCCTCTTCGCCCGTCATATCGGCGGTGGGATCCTGTGCCTGTCGGTCAGCCAGTTGAACATCATGCTCCTCAAAGTATTGAATGAAGCGCGGCAGCGCATCGGCATCGCGGTTAAAAATCAGATCCTCGGCAACCTGGCGCTGGTCATTCGGGATCTCGGCATAGGGCGTGATATGCGCCGGATTCACGATAGCCATATCCAGGCCGGCTTTGACCGCATGAAAGAGGAAGACGCTGTTCAAGACACCGCGGGCGGCCCTGCCCATCCCAAAGCTGACATTGCTAATGCCCAATGCGGTCATCACCCCGGGGATTTTCTCCTTAATCAGCCGAATCCCCTCGATGGTTTCGCGGGCATCGCCGCGCAGGTCAGCCTGCCCGGTGGTGAGGGGAAAGGTCAAGGCATCAAAAATCAGATCTTCGGGCGACAGCCCATATTCCCCCAGCGCGATGTCGGTCATCCGCCGGGCGATGGACAGCTTTCTTTCGCGGGTGTGCGCCATGCCCTCTTCGTCAATGGTCATCGAAAGGACGGCGGCGCCGTGCTTGCGGGCAATCGGCAGAATGACGTCCATGCGGCCGCGCCCGTTTTCGAGATTGTTGCCGTTGATGATGCCGCGCCCCGGGTAGAGCGCCAGAGCAGCTTCGGCCACATCGGCTTCGGTGGTGTCAATGATGAGCGGCGCTTCGACCGCCAGCGACAGCTTCTTGACCAGCTTTTGCATCTGTTCCTTTTCATCATCGCGTTCGGTGAGCGCCACAGCCACATCGAGCATGTGAGCGCCGCCTTCGACCTGCCCGATGGCGATTTCCACAATGCTGTCATAATCGTCCGCCAGCAAGAGCCGCTTGACGCGGCGGCTGCCCTGGCTGTTGACCCGCTCGCCAATGAGGGTGGGGCCTGGATTTTGCACCATGCGGGTGGCGGTCATGCCACTGGATGCCTGCGGCTCGTGAATGACCTGACGCTTTTTGGGCGCCTGACGCTTGGCATTTCCCGCCAGCGTTTGCTGATAGGTCTGGCCATGCACTCGATGATAAAGCTGCGCCAGATGTTCGGGTGTCGTGCCGCAGCAGCCGCCGACCGCGTTCACGCCCCAACGGGTGAATTCGCTGACCAGTTCGCTGAAGGGCGCCGGCTGCATCGGATAAACAGCTTCGCCATCGACATTGATGGGCAGCCCGGCATTGGGCAGGACGCTGATGGGAAAAGGAGAACGTTCCACCAGATATTGAATCGGCTGGCGCATATATTCGGGGCCAGTGGAGCAGTTCAGGCCGAGTACATCAATCGGGAGCGCTGCCAGCGTCGTCAAGGCAGCGGCAATATCCGTGCCGAAAAGCATCCGCCCGCCGACATCCAGCGTGACCTGCACCTGAAGCGGAATGCGCTGGCCGCTGTCGGCAAAATAGCGGCCGATGCCATAAACCGCCGCCTTGGCCTCGAGAATGTCCTGGCTGGTTTCCAGCAGCAGCAGGTCAGCGCCGCCTTCAGCCAGCCCGCGCGCCTGTTCATAAAACAAATCCGCCAGTTCATCAAAGCTGATGTCGCTCAAATCGGGGTCATCGCCAGAGGGCAGCCTGCCGCTGGGCCCCAGGCTGCCGGCGACAAAGCGCGGCATATCCGTGTCCCGCTCGAATTTGTCACAGGCAGCACGGGCGATTCGGGCGGCGGCGCGGTTGATTTCCAGCACCTGTTCGCCCAGACCATGCTCGGCAAGCGTCAGGCGGTTGCCGCGAAAGGTATTCGTCTCGACCACCTCACAGCCGACCCGCAGAAAAGATTCGTGGATTTCGCGGATGACATCGGGGCGGCTGATGACCAGATAATCGAGGCAGTCCTGATAGCCGCCATAATCTGCGGCGGTCAAATCGTATGCCTGAATGCTGGTGCCCATCGCCCCGTCAAAAATGACGATATGGTCATCAATCGCATCCAGATAAAGGCGATTGGTAAAGGGGATACGGTTCATCGGGAAGGACTCCTTCGCCTGCCATGCCATTCAAAGCTGGATGCAGGCCGGGCTTCCAGTCCGCGCCTGCCGGGCGGGTTGGTCAAAATCTAGGACAGCGATTTGTCTGTGGGGAGATCAGCCGTAACTTCTGTCGTGACAATACATCGGAGTTCGCCTTTCACAACGCGACAAATGGAGTATAGCACAAACCAGCGTCTCTCTCTAGCCCGACTCGGTGATGAACATGTAACGTTCGATGCGATTGCCTTGGTTTCACTTGCTTAATTTTAGGAGGCTGTTATCATATAAGAGCATCATATCAAACGCGGAGGCGAATCAATGGCTGCTGCCAACCCAAAAGCACCCCCCGAACAGCTTGCCACCAAAGCAGGTCTGTCGGCAGATGATTTTGATGAACCGACAAAAGCCGAAATTCTGGATGACTTGAGAACAGCCTTGCAGCAGGCATTGGCCGGAGAAGGCCGGCCGGCGAGAGCCGCCTTGGCGGAAATAAGACGCGCATTCGCTGAAAGCGAAACGGACAGCCTGCCTTAACTATCCTTGGCTGCAATGGATTCCACCTTGTAATAACCTTCGGCCCCATCATACTCGCCCCATAACAGCGTGGCGATGCCTAGATACTCAGCCAAGTCAAAGGTAAAAGGTTCAACCTCGATAACAGTTTTTCCGCTGTCGCGCTGGGCGATGACTTCCTGATGAAATTCTTCCCACTCCTGGGCATAAAGCTGAAAATCAGGCGCGAGCGCCACCTG
>DAOUKA010000062.1:0-13278 GCA_034421915.1 Anaerolineae bacterium | reverse complement strand
AATGCGGTGGTGCTGGTCACGACGATACGCGCCCTCAAGGCACATACCGATAAATACCGAATCATCCCCGGCAAAACGATTGACCCCGCACTAACCGCAGAAAATGTCCCCGATGTGGAAGCCGGCGCCGTCAACATGGTGCGCCATCTGGAAAATCTGAAAAAATTCGGCGTCAATCCGGTGGTTGCCCTTAATGTTTTCACCAGCGATACCGACAAAGAAATCCAGGCTGTCCGCGAAATCGCCATAGCCGCCGGCGCCACTGGCGTTGCGGTGGCTCGACACTGGGCGCAGGGCGGCAGGGGCGCCATCGAACTGGCGGAGATGATTGTCTCCGCTTGTGAAGCGCCGAACAGCTTCCGCCTGCTCTATCCGGACGAACTGTCGATTAAAGACAAAATAGAAACCATCGCCGCCGAAATCTATCGTGCTGATGGCGTCGATTATGCGCCGATTGTCCATCGCAAAATCCGACAATACGAGGAACAGGGCTTGGGCAGGCTGCCTATCTGTATGGCAAAAACGCATCTCAGCCTGAGCGACAATCCAAAGCTCAAGGGGGCGCCAGATGGCTTTCGGATTACGATTACCGATATTCGCGCATCTGCTGGCGCCGGTTTTATCTATCCCCTGTGCGGCGATGTCAGAACGATGCCCGGCTTGGGAAGAATGCCCGCCGCGATGAATGTGGATATTGATGACGAGGGCAAGGTCGTCGGGCTGTTCTAAACTCGACCCGGCGGCCCGCAGCGCGATTTGTCACTGCACAAGTTTTTGCAATAAGTTATAGTCCTTCCCGGACTATCCGCCCAAACCCTGCGCCATCACATCAACCGCTATTGCTAGGCCGCGACATCATCAAGAGCGTCATGCTGCCCTTCTGGGCGATTTTGCCATCCTGCTTGATGACGCGCATTTCCAAAGTCACTAGCCCGCCGCCCAGACGTTTCGCCGCTTTGGTCTCTGTCACTTTCAGTTCGGCATGGATGGTATCGCCAATGTACACGGGAGCGCTGAATTTCATCTCAAAGCCGCGAAAGCCAAGCACGGTTCGTTCCAGTATCCCCAGTTGATATGCCTGCCCCACCGCATAGCTCGCCGTCAGCATCCCATGAGCCACCCGCTGACCCATGAACGACGTTTTGCAGTATTCGGCATCGGTGTGCATGGGATTAAAGTCGCCCGTCAGCGCCGCAAACTGCACCAGGTCGGCTTCAGTAATCGTGCGCCCGCGGGTTCGCAGCGTCACGCCCGGCTCAAATTCCTCGAAATATAAACCGCGCGGCGCATCCGATTCGGTCTTGAACATCTATCACCCTCCGAGCGGCCAAAGATTACCCCGGAAACGCGCTGCCGATAAGCGGCGCAATCACCAGCGAAACGATTGCCAGCAGTTTGAGCAGGATATTCAGCGAAGGCCCCGAAGTATCCTTAAAAGGATCGCCCACTGTATCGCCAACCACAGCCGCCTTGTGGGCATCCGAGCCTTTGCCGCCATAATTGCCGGCTTCAATGTTTTTCTTGGCATTATCCCAGGCGCCGCCGGCGTTCGCCATCATCACAGCCAGCATAAATGCCGACACCAGCGAGCCTAACAGCACGCCAACCAGCGAGATGGGCGCGATAAAATCGCCCAGCACATTGCCATGGCCCAGCACCGCCAGCAAAGCCATGCCCACTGGCACGCCCACAGCGATAATCCCTGGCAGCAGCATCTGCCGAATCGCGCTGTCGGTGCTGATGGCGACGCAGCGCTCGTAGTCCGGCTGGGCTTTGCCTTCCATAATCCCGCTGATTTCGCGGAATTGCCGCCGCACTTCCTCAACAATCTGCTGCGCCGCGTCACCCACCGCGACCATCGTCAGGGCGCTAAAGATATAGGGCAGCAACCCACCGATAAACAAGCCAGTGACAAATTGCGGATTGAGCAGAAGTTCAGCCGGGTTCGCCGCCGCGCCCAAGGCAGAACTGCCCCCCGCCGTTAATGCGGTGATAAAGGCGGCCGTCAATGCCAGCGCCGTCATCGCCGCCGAGCCAATGGCAAAACCCTTGCCGGTGGCTGCGGTTGTATTGCCCAGGCTGTCCAGGGCATCGGTGCGCTCACGAACTTCTTTCGGCAAATCAGACATTTCGGCAATGCCGCCAGCGTTATCGGCGACTGGGCCATAAGCATCGGTTGCCAGCGTGATACCCAGGGTCGAGAGCATGCCCACCGCCGCCACCGCAACGCCATACAACCCGGCCTGCGAAGTCGCCAGCAGGGTAACGACAACCACAATAAGGACTGGCGCCAGAGTGCTCATCATGCCCAGCGCCAAACCGCGAATCACGACAATCCCCGCGCCCCCTTCAGCCGAAGCCGACAGCGATTTCGTCGGGCCATAAGTATCCGCAGTAAAATACTCGGTAAAGTACCCTATCAGAACGCCGCCGACCAGACCGCTTAGGGTCGCCAGGATAATGCCCGTGCTGGCATCCCCAAAGGGGAGCATCAGCCCCAGAAAAATAATAACCAGGGCAATCAAGCCAGAGGCGCTGTAAATGCCAGTCCGAATGCTGCCCAGCAGTTTTTCTTGGTCAGCGCCCTCTTCGGTTCGCACCAGAAAACTGGCAATCATGCTGATGATTAAACCCGCGGTCGCCACCAAAAGCGGAAAGACCTGCGCCGCCACCAGCCCATCACCGACAAATGCCCCCGCAGTGGTCGCCAGCGAAATCGAGGCGATGATGGAACTCGCATAACTTTCAAATAAATCCGACCCCATGCCAGCCACATCGCCAACGTTGTCCCCCACGTTGTCGGCGATGGTTGCCGGGTTGCGCGGGTCATCTTCAGGGATGCCCGCCTCGGTTTTGCCCACTAGGTCAGCGCCGACATCCGCCGCCTTGGTATAGATGCCGCCACCCACACGGGCGAAGATAGCGATGGAAGTTCCGCCGAAACCAAAGCCGGCCAAAGCCGATGCCGCCTGCGCTGCGTTGCCCAGTTCGTTGACAAAGAGGATAAAGAGAACGCTGATGCCCAGCAGCGCTAGGGAGACCACCATCGTACTCATCACCGTGCCACTGGCGAATGCCACCCGCAAGCCTTTGTTCAGGCTTTGGGATGCCGCTTGCGCGGTGCGAACATTGGCGCGCACCGCGATATACATGCCGATGTAACCCGACAAACCGGATGCCAGCGCCCCCAGCACAAATGCCACCGCCGTTAAAATCGACATCCCCGAACCCGGCACCGAACTCAAGAGAACCAAAGCGACCGTCACAATCAGCACCAAAATGCCGACTGCGCGGTACTCACGGCGGAGGAAGGCTTGCGCCCCCGCCTGAATCGCCGCCGCAATACCCTTCATGCGGTCAGTTCCTTCATCCTGCGCCAGGACAAAATTGCGCTGGTAAAAAGCAAATAGCAGACCTATCACCCCAGCCACCACAGCAATAAGAACGGCTGTATTCACATCTATCATCGTTTCAGACCCCCTTGGTTGATTAGCTCGCTGCATTCAGTCAAATAAATGTTTCCAAAAGCCAAGGAATCTTAACCTGTTTTTACATTTTTTCAACACTGGACTAACGCTTGATGACTCGCATATCTGATATATGATGAACATCTCAGGCACAGGGAAAGCAAATGAGCCAAACGCGACAGACAGGGAAGCGCGGGGAATTGCTTGCCCGCAATTACCTCATTCGGCAAGGTTACACCATCCTGGATACCAACTGGACAACGCGCTTCGGTGAAATCGACATCGTGGCGCAGTTCAAGGGTGTTTATGTCTTCGTCGAAGTCAAAACGCGCCACAGCCCCAATACTGAATCGGCGCTGGCGAGCATCACCGCAGCCAAGCACGACCGAATCATCAAAGCCGTTTATCAGTATCTCCATGACAAGGGGCTTGACGAGGATGTCGACTGGCGGATTGATGTCATCGGCATCGCGCTCAACCGCAGCCAGACCGCAGCCATTGCTCACGTGGAGGACGCCTTTGACTGGTGAGTCCTTGCCGCTGGTGATTATTCTGGGTCCGACTGGGGTCGGCAAAACAAATCTGGCGATTAAGCTGGCGCAAGGGCTCAACGGGGAAATTATCGGCGCCGACAGCCGTCAGATTTACCGCTATATGGACATCGGCACTGCCAAACCAACCGCCACCGAACAAGCGCAAATCCCCCATCATCTCATCGACTTTGTTGAGCCGGATGACAATCTGGGCTTGGCTGAATATCAAGACAAGGCCTATGAAGCTATCCATGCCTTGCACGCACGCGGCAAACTGCCATTTCTGGTCGGCGGCAGCGGTCAATACATCACCGCCGTTGAAGAGGGCTGGTCAATCCCGCGCGTCCTGCCAGATTTCGCCCTGCGTGCCGAGCTTGAGGCTTATGCCGCCTCCCATTCGGCACAGGCGCTCCATGACCGCCTCTGCCAGGTCGATTCAATCTCGGCCGACAGAATCCACCCCAACAACCTCCGCCGTGTTATCCGCGCTCTGGAGGTTCACATACTCACCGGCCAGGCCATCAGCAAATTGCAGGAAAAGCGGCCGCCGCCCTATCGCATCCTCACGATTGGCTTGCGGCTTGACCGCGCCATCCTCTATCCGCGCGTTGACCAGCGCGTCGATGATATGATGGCGGCTGGCTTTGTTCAGGAAGTGCAGGGCTTGCTTGACAGGGGATACCATCCTGATTTGCCCTCCATGAGCGGTCTCGGTTATCTTGAAATTGCGGAATATCTGCTGAACGATGCTCCCCTTGACCAAGCCATCCAAAAAACCAAATTCAGCACCCATGAGTTCATTCGCCGTCAGGATGTCTGGTTTCGTGGACACGACAATGGCATTCTGTGGCATAATGTTGAAGATATGCAGCCCGAAGCGATTGAAGAATTTTTGCGAGACTGGCTGCAGGGGAAGCGCCCATGACGGACAAGAACTTTCGACAACATGACGGGAAGCCAATATGCCAACCGAAAACAAGCTCACACATTTGGATGACCAGGGCAATGTCAGTATGGTCGATGTTGGGGGCAAGCCCGACAGCGCGCGCGTTGCCACCGCCGGCGGCCGGGTTGTTATGAAACCGGGGACGCTCCGATTGATTCGGGATGGCGATCTCCAGAAAGGCGATGTGCTTGCTGCTGCCCGCATCGCCGGCATCATGGGGGCAAAACGCACTGCCGAGCTTATCCCCCTGTGTCATCCGATTCCAATCCACAAAATCGACCTTGACCTGCATATCGACGAAGCGCAGAACGCCGTCCAAATTCTGGCGACGGTCAAAACAAGGGGCAAGACTGGCGTCGAAATGGAAGCGCTGACTGCCGTTGCAACCGCAGCCCTGACCATTTATGATATGGCCAAAGCCGCCGACCGGGAAATGCGACTGTCGGATATACGGCTGCTCGAAAAACGGGGCGGCGTACATGGCGATTATGCAGCGAGGGAATAGAGGCTTCCATGCAAATCACGGTACTCTTTTTTGCAACCCTGCGCGACCTCATCGGCGCAAGGCAGCTGACACTCGAACTGGCGGACTCCCCCAGCACGGTCGCGCAATTACGGCAGGCGCTCATCCAGCGCTATCCATCAGCGACCGACCATCTCAAAATTGCGCTGGCGGCAGTCAACGAGGAATTTGCCTTTAACCAGGATGCCATCTGTGAGGGCGACGAAGTCGCATTCTTTCCACCGGTCAGCGGCGGCGCGGGGCATCCGGAGATTTTTCATTTGGCAGAAACACTGATTGACCACGACAAAATCGTCGCAGCCATTACCACAGCGAAAACTGGCGCGGTGTGTCTGTTCAGCGGCATGGTTCGCGGTCAGACCAACAAAGCAGGCCACATCCCCGCGACCGAGTATCTGCAATATGAGGCCTACAAACCGATGGCAATCGCCAAAATGAAACAGGTAGCACACGAAATCCGCGCACAGTGGCGCAAAGTCGAGGGCATCGCCATCATTCAGCGAATCGGCACGCTTCAGGTGGGCGACAACACCGTATTAATCGCCTGTTCTGCGCCGCATCGGGATGACGGCTGTTTTGAAGCTGCCCGTTACGGCATCGACCGCTTGAAGGAAATTGTGCCAGTCTGGAAAAAAGAAATCGGGCTGAATGGCGAGGCCTGGATTGAGGGCGATTATCGTCCCAAGCCACCGGACAGGGAAAATTAAACTGGCTGTGATGCAAAAGCGATTGAATGACTAAAGCAACCCACACACAACCGACATGCGAGGATGTCCTTGGCGTAAGATTCCATAATGGCGACCTGCTGACCCAAGCCCTGACCCATAGCTCCTTTGTCAACGAGTACAGCGGCGACCAGGCCTTAGAGGACAACGAGCGGCTGGAGTTTCTCGGTGACGCTATTCTCGATGTTATCGTTACCGATATGCTTTTCCACAAATATCCCGATGTTGCCGAAGGCGAACTGACGCAGCTTCGCGCTGCCTTGGTGAAAACAGAATCGCTGGCTCGCATCAGCGCCAATTTCAGACTGGGTGAATACCTGCGAATCGGGCGCGGCGAGGAAAACACGGGCGGGCGCGGACGCCTGCCCCTCCTTTGCGCTGCATTTGAAGCTGTGATTGGCGCCATGTACCTCGACAGTGGCATGAAGACCGTCGCCGACTTCGTGATGCCCAGCCTGCTCGAAACCCTCGACTATATCATCGAAAACAACTTGCATATCGATGCCCGCAGCGAATTGCAAGAGAAAATCCAGGCGAAGCTGAGCGTGGCGCCCAGTTACCGCGTAGCCGATGAGGACGGTCCCGACCACGCCAAAGAATTTCGGGTCGAAGTGACCCTTGGCAACCAGATTATCGGCGCTGGAAGCGGCACCAGCAAACGTTCCGCCGCCCAAGAAGCCGCCCGCGTCGCCCTGCAATACCTCGAAAGAGAGGGGCTGCCCGATTCAGTTGAATTTACAAACGATGACACCACAGCAGCGGTCAGTGACAACTGTCAAAACCAGGCCGATTCAGCGTCAAAGACGCCCGCAGAGACACCGCCCATCGCAGAGGACTAGGCATCTCGGCGCTTTAAGCTCGGTTGGCATAATAACAGCTGTCACAAATGCGATAGCGATGACGCGAGGGCAGCAGATTGCCGCAGATTGGGCAGCGGCGTGCCGTATCCAGCTGCTTCAGCAGCGCCTCATCAATCGACAAAGACCATTCGCGCCGTTCCGCGCGCACCTGTTGATGCGCTTCGCAATATCTGGCGAATTCTTTCCTGCGCGACAGCCACAGATAAATATCGGCACAGGCAATCGACACTTCTGCCGCCTCAAGGTCACCTGAGTCTTTAATTGGCGTCGGAGCTTCGGGCGGCAGCGGAATTTGATAGCCCTCCAAAATCATATAGGCGCAATCCAGCCAATAAGGGCGGGTGCTCTTGCGAGCGGGCGCATTGACCAGCTGCAAGGCGCTCGCCAAGCCCAATTGCTCGATCTCTTCGTCCGAAAGCATCTTCGCCAGTTCCACCCGCTCGGTCAGGTCGGCTGTGGTGATGACCGCACGCAGCGCATCCGGAATCGACTCAAGCGCCGACCATTGCGTCAGCTGTTCGGCAAGATTGCCGGGAATCAATTTCAAATCATCCACCGTCGGCGCAACCCGCGCATAGGTCAAGGCGGCCGGGCTTTGAGCGTACAACTCGCGTATCACGCGCAGCTGATGCTTGTTGGTCGAGGTGATGAGCCCGGCTTTCGACAAACCATAACGACCGGCACGCCCGCCGATTTGGTGAACCTCGCTGGGATAGAGCGAGCGCACCGTCTTGCCATCAAATTTTTCAGTCTCATAAAAACAAACCACATCTGCCGGCAGGTTTAATCCCATGCCGACTGCGTCGGTCGCCACGCAGATTTCAGTTTCCCCGTCCGCAAAGCGGTCCGCCTGCCGCCGTCTGACCTCTGGCGGCAAACTTCCGTAGACAACGGAAACCCGCCGCCCCAGACGTTCCAGCTTCGTCTTCAAATCAAGCACGCCCCGCCGCGTGAATGCCACCAGAATCGTGTAAGGCGGCAAAGCCTCCAGCGTGTAATGTCTTTCAGCCACTTTAATCGGCGCCAGCCGCTGGTGTTCAACCACTTCAAAAGGGATTTCTGCGGCGGACGAGAGGACTTCCATCAAGTTTTGGGCAGTCGGCGGCCCGATGATGTGCATTTCTGGCGCAGCAGACTCCATCATCGCCCGTGTCCATGCCCAGCCGCGGTCAGCATCCGCCAGCATCTGCGCCTCATCAATGATGACGCAGGCGCGGCTGTCAAAGGAATTGAACATCTCAATGGTGGCGGCGGTGATTTTCGCACCCTCGATTGGAATATACTCTTCGCCGGTCAGCAGGTCGCAAGCGACGCCTTCATCGTTCAGTCGGTCATAGATTTCGTATGCCAGCAATCTCAATGGCGCCAGATACCAACCCGAGCCGGCCCTTTTAAGCGCCTGCAAAGCCTCGTGGGTTTTGCCGCTGTTCGGCTCGCCAATGTGCAGGAAAATTTTCTGCTGCTCGCGGTAGGGATAACGCCATTTCGGGAAGGCATCAATCAGGCGCTTCCGCAGTCGGGTTCGCGCTTGCTGCCGCTTACGCCGCCGCGACCGTCCCTTGCGCCTTTTCTTCCGCCGACTCTGACGCCCCTCATCTTGCAGCCCATCTAGCAGTTGAGCATATTCGTCAAATGTTTCTGGCAGCCCCCATAATCCGCGCACATCGCGCCAGATAATGTGTTTGGACATCATGCCAGCCTGCTGCAAATCCTGCTCCAAATACTGATGATTGATATCGAGCAGCCGCCTCAAATCGCTTGGGCGCAGACGTTCATAGCCGGCAATCATCTCGCGCATATCCGGGTCAGCCGCCGTCGGTCGAAACGTATAAACCGGAAAGCGCAAAGTCCCTTTCGGGTCACGAAAGCTGTCCAAAGCCAGCACCTGTGCCGCCTTGCGCAATGTTGACGGCTTCACACCAACGACCGCCGCTGCCTGCTTGATGGTATAGCTGCGCGCCGCCACCTGCTGCTCAACCGAATGACTGTCATCAGGGTCAGGCTCAAGCCCCTCGCGCATGACGCTGCCGCACAAACCCAAGACGCGGCTCCATGCCTCGGCATCCATCAAAACGTCCGCTTGCACTTCATCCATGGCTGCTCCTGTTGATTGCGTCCATCAGCATTCATTCCAACCAGATATAGGGAGAAACAGGCGGCGCATCCTCGTCAAGGTCAATTCGGGCCTCGGATGTCCTGGCATCAGTTTCAAACAAGGACATCTGTCGGGCAGGTTGGATGTCATGCAGTTGCAGAATGTTAGCAACCAAAGCCGTTTTGATGCCGGTCTCGCTATAGATTTCAGCCGCGAACCGCGCTGGATGTTTCTGTGATTTGCGGCGGTTGCAGTTCGGACAGGCAACCACCAGGTTGCGCGGCATATTGGTGCCGCGCTGGCTCAAGCTAAGGACATGATCCAACTCAAATTCATCATTCACAAGGCCGACACCGCACCATTCACAGCGACCGCCAGATTCCAGAATACGGTCACGCAGCAAAATGGCGGTCAGCTTGCCCGCCGCAAAGACCTGTCTGGCACGCGCATTCAAGGCGGCGGCATAAGGTTCAAGCTCCTGCAAATCAAGATGGTCTTGATAAATCATACCAGTCATTCAGCCCGCGGATTGTCCAGCCGAAAACCATGCCCCCTGACGGTCACCACATACTGATGCTCGGCATCCAGTTCAAACAGGCGGTCCCGCAGACGCCGCACCAGGGCATCAATCGCCTGCTGACTGACGCCCCCCATCGCATCAGGCCAAACCGCCTTAACCACTTCGACGCGATCGCAGATGTTGTCCTGACTGGAAAACAGCATCTCCAGCAAGCGATACTGCGGCAGGCTGAGCGGCGGGTCAAGCACCTGATTGTTGATGTACACCTGCCGCGATCCGGGGTCGAGCCGCAAACGCAAACCCTTCATCGACGCTGAAGGAATCACATCAGGCAGGCTGCGGCTGGTGGGAGTCGTCACACCATAGCCAACAAACCGAAGGCGGACATCCTGCGCGATTCGGATTTCATCCCCATCTTCCAGTTCACGCACCCCTCTAAGACGGTAGCCATTCACCCAGGTTCCATTTTTGCTGTTCAAATCTTCGGCAGCGCACAGGCCTTTTGTAATATGAAAGCGCAAATGCTGACGGGAAATCTGCCGCATCGGGATGACAATATCACAATGATCCTCGCGCCCTAATGTCATCTTGTCTCGATCCAATACCCAGTTCCGATTGGATAATGAACCATCAAGCCATACAAGAACAGGGAATTCATGCGGATCCCGCGACATGGTAACTTCTGCCTTTCAATGATTGCCAGCAGGGCATTTATCATACTCGCCATCATGGACTATTATACAGCATTATGCCACCATGACCACACATTGCCTCGCCTGCCGGCCTGGTGTACAATGATGACCGCTTGTCAGTCATATCCCTGCACAGGAGAAACCAACTTGGGCATCTTCCGCCGTGGCTTGTCAAAAACCCGTACTTCCTTCTTCGGTCGCATCTCACAATTATTGGGCAATACCGAAATCGACGAGGATACCTGGGACGAAATCGAAACCCTGCTCATACAGGCAGATACAGGCTTCAATACCACCATGAATGTAATTGACATCCTGCAAATGCGCGTCCGCGCCGAAGGCATAACCCAAAGTTCACAGCTTCGGGCAGCGCTGAAAGAAACACTCGCCAGCTTTCTCAGGTTTCCGCCCGCCATGGATATCACCGGGCGCGAGTTGTCTGTCATCCTAGTCGTCGGCGTGAATGGCTCGGGGAAAACCACATCCATTGCCAAACTCGCCCACCGTCTCAAAAACCTCTCCAGACGCAAGGTGATGATTGCCGCCGGCGACACCTTCCGCGCCGCCGCCATCGAGCAGCTTCAAACCTGGGGCGAGCGGGTGGATGTACCGGTGATTGCCAACCGCCCTGGCTCGGATCCCGGGGCGGTTGTCTACGATGCGACAGCCGCCGCCAAAGCCCGTGGATACGAAATCCTGATTATTGACACCGCCGGCCGCCTCCAGAACAATTACAACCTGATGCGCGAATTAACCAAAATCAGCCAGGTTTCGGGCAAAGTGGTGCCAGACGCGCCCCATGAAGTCCTGCTGGTGCTGGATGGCACTACCGGCCAGAACGCCATCGAACAGGCGAAAAAGTTCCGGGATGCCGCCGGCGTCACTGGCACTATCGTCACCAAGCTGGACAGCACGGCCAAAGGCGGTATGGTTTTCTCAATTTTCAACGACCTTGAACTGCCGGTGCATTATGTCGGCCTGGGTGAAGGCATCCATGACCTGGTTCTCTTCACGCCCGAATTTTTTGTGGACAGCCTCTTCGACGATGAAGACGACTAGGTGGAACAATCCTTGAAACCCATCACAAGCTGGCAAAACAGCAAGGTCAAGCTCGTCAGGCGTCTGCGCAGCAAGCGCGGCCGAGAACAGGAGCAGCGCTTTGTGATTGAGAGCGAACGCGATTTGCAACGTGCCTTGGTCCAGGGCATCGAGCTTGATTTTCTCTTGACCTGTGCCGAAGCGGCCGACGGCGCTTTCGCTGAAACCCTGGACACAGCCGAGATTTATCAAATCTCGCCACAGATGCTGAATCAGCTTAGCTATCGAGAGAATCCAGGCAGCATCATCGCCGTCCTGCAAAGCAAATCCGCCAAATGCCTGCCAGAGTTGCAGCAAGCGGCCGTCAATCATGCTGTCCTGCTGGTGGATTTGCGCAAACCGGGGAACATAGGCGCTTTGCTGCGAACCGCCGACGCCACTCGATTGGATGCCGTCATCCTGGTTGATATGTCCCTGGATTTATACAATCCAAACATAATCCGAAGCAGCACTGGCGCTTGTTTTTTGGACAATGTTTTCCAAATCGGCAGCAACGAGGCAATCCCTTATCTCAAGGCGGAGGGCTTCCAGCTTGTCGCGGCGGATGTACAGGGGGACATAAACCTTTTTGACATGGATTTTCAGCGAAAGACCGCCATTGTGCTGGGGGCCGAGGACAAGGGATTAAGTCGGATATGGCAGACAAATTGTGACCATCTGGTGCGCATTCCCATGAACGGACGTCTGGCAGATTCCCTCAATGTATCTGTCAGCGGCGCTATCTTTATGTACGAAGTCCTCCGTCAGCGCCATTTCAGTTCACCTGTTTTCGGTCAGCCACAAACAGAAAAGGCAAGAACAGGCCAACGCCTGTGATGAACATGGACAGCCTCATCACCACACTTCTGAAACTCAAATCGCAAATCGATGAACTCATGGAGCGCATCGACATTAAGGGCAAAGCCCGCCTCGCCGACAAGCTGGAACAGCAGGCAAGCGAAAGCGGATTTTGGAATGACCCCGACTCGGCGCAGCAAACCATGCGACAGCTTTCAAAACTCAAGTCCCTGGTCGCTAAATGGGATTCCGCCGCCAGCCGCATCAGCGATGCCATCGAACTGACAGAGATTGCCGATGAAGACATGCAAGACGACCTGGAGCACGAAACCGAGGCCTTGGTCAAGCTGGTCGAATCCATGTCCCTGCAAGCCATGCTGTCAGGCGACTATGACAGCGAAGATGCCATCTTCGCCATTCATGCCGGCGCTGGCGGTGTTGATGCCCAGGATTGGGCGGAAATGCTGGAGCGGATGTACCTGCGCTGGATGGAGCAAAATGGCTACAAGGCAGAAATACTCGACCGCAGCGCTGGCGATGAAGCCGGCATCAAGAGCGTTACCGTCAGCGTCAAAGGGGATTATGCCTTTGGCTATCTGCAAAGCGAAGAAGGGGTGCATCGCCTGGTGCGCCTCAGTCCCTTCGACAGCGCCAAAAGGCGGCACACCTCCTTTGCCAAGGTCGAACTTTGGCCCGACATCCAAAGCAGCATCGAAATTGAGGTGGGCGAAAAAGACATCCGCATTGATACCTATCGCGCCAGTGGCGCCGGCGGCCAGCATGTGCAGAAAAACGATACCGCCGTTCGCATCACCCACATACCCACTGGCATCGTTGTCCAATGTCAAAATCAACGCAGCCAAGCGCAAAACCGCGACCGCGCCATGCAGATTCTTAAAGCGCGGCTGTTCGAGATGGAACGCGCCCGACAGGAAACCGAAATGGCAGCCCTAAAAGGCGACAACGTCGACGCTGGCTGGGGCAACCAGATTCGGTCATACGTCCTGCACCCCTACCAAATGATAAAAGACCATCGCACCCG
>DAOUKA010000061.1:0-6112 GCA_034421915.1 Anaerolineae bacterium | reverse complement strand
TATGCCCAAAAGGACATGACCCGCAGCAGCCTGACGGTCGGCGACAAGGTCATCGCGGTCATCAGCGCCAAGACCGGCCAGCGCGAGATCGGCACTGTGACGGCCATCAATTTGCCCAAGGTGACCATCAAGCTGATGGATGGCGACATCGTTGAGCGCGATCTTGAACTGGTTGATAAACCCATCGAAACTGAGCCAGGACAGATGATGGATCGGGTCGCGCGGGGGATTGCCAAAGCAGAAAAAGACGCCAGCAAACAGAAAGCGTGGGCAGCGAAATTTCGCTGGCTGCTGGAAGATTGGAAATTCGTACCCGGCGGGCGCATCCTCACCGCCGCCGGCACTGACCAGGATTTGACCCACTACAACTGTTATGTGATTTCATCCCCACAAGACTCCCGCGACGGGATTATGGTCACGCTGAGGCAAATGACCGAAATTATGTCGCGCGGCGGCGGCGTCGGCATCAATATCTCGACCCTGCGTCCGCGCCATGCCTATGTCAGAGGCGTCAATGGCCGCTCCAGCGGCGCCGTATCCTGGGGCGCCTTGTACAGCTTTGTCACCGGTCTGATTGAGCAGGGCGGCAGCCGCCGCGGCGCATTGATGCTCATCCTCAACGACTGGCACCCGGATGTGTTCCACTTCATCAACAGCAAACGTCAAGCCGGCCAAATCACCAATGCGAATATCAGTGTGGGCGTCTCCGATGCTCTGATGGAAGCCGTCAAAGCGGATGATGACTGGCAGCTGCTCTTCCCGGATACCACCGACCCGGATTATGACGAACTCTGGAATGGCGACCTGAATACCTGGATGGCATCGGGGCGCAAAGTCACCCATTACAAGACGGTCAAGGCGCGCGGACTGTGGAATGCGATTATCGAAAGCGCCTGGGCGAGCGCCGAACCTGGCGTCTGGTTCAACGAACGCAGCAACAAGATGGCGAATAGCTGGTACTTCAACCCCCCGATTTCGACCAATCCCTGCGGCGAACAGCCTTTGGGGGCATTTTCGGTCTGCAACCTGGGCGCCATTAACCTGTCGCGCTTTTATGACGCCGAAAAACATGATGTCCACTGGGATAAACTGCGCCAGGCCGTGCGCTATGCTACCCGTTTTCTCGATAATGTCATCGACACCACCCCCTATTTCTTCGAGGAAAACAAGCAGGTGCAGTTGGGCGAAAGGCGGATTGGCTTGGGCACCATGGGCATTGCCGAATTGATGCTCAAGCTGGAAGTGCGCTATGGCAGCGATGAATCGGTTGATTTAATCGACAAGGTGTATCAGCTTATCGCCACCACCGCTTACGAAACATCGAGTGATTTGGCGCAGGAAAAAGCGGCTTTCCCGCGATTTGATGCCGAGAAATTCCTTGAGAGCGGTTATATGCAGACGATGCCAGCAGATTTGCGCCAGAAAATCCGCCAAAATGGCATCCGCAATGTCACGCTGCTGACGCAGGCGCCCACTGGCACAACCGGTACGATGGTCAATACCTCGACCGGGGTGGAGCCCTTCTTCTCGTGGGTTTATTATCGCAAGAGCCGCCTCGGTCTGCATGAAGAACGGGCGCCGATTGTCAAAGACTGGTTCGAGGCGCATCCCGAAGCGAAGAAATTGCCCGACTTTTTCGTGACTGCCATGCAGCTAGCACCCGAAGAGCATGTCAAGGTTCAGGGCGCCTTCCAGCGCTGGATTGACAGCGCCGTCAGCAAAACCTGCAACGTCCCCCAAGATTACACCATCGAGCAGGTCAGCGAACTTTATCAGTATATGTACGAACTCGGCTGCAAAGGCGGCACCATCTACCGCGATGGCAGCCGCGACGAACAAGTCCTGATGCTCAAAGGCGACGAACGCGCCGAGAGCGAGCTTGAAGAAGTCAAGACCGCCACCCAAGGGAAAGCGGAAAATGCCGAGCCAGCCACCACGCCGCACCGCGTCTATCCGCGCCCGGACCGTCTCGAAGGATTGACCGTCAGTACGCAAACGCCCTTTGGAAAAGCCTATATCACCATCAACCGCGACGACCAGGGCAATCCATTCGAGGTTTTCATCGCCATCGGCAAGGCCGGCAGCGACCTTCAGGCAGATGCCGAAAGTCTGGGGCGGCTGATTTCGCTGCAGCTGCGCACCACCGCGCCGCACAACCGCCACGATATGCTGAAGCTGATTATCGAACAGCTGCAGGATATTGGCGGGGCGCGTTCCATCGGCTTTGGTCCAAAACGGGTGCTGTCGCTGCCGGATGCGGTCGCCAATGTGCTGCAGGCTGAGTTTTTCCCAGAAGCACAGCCGCAGCAGCTTAACCTCCCGATGGCGGCGACAAGTTTCGCGGCGGAAGCGCCAGCTGCCAGCCCGAGCCACGAGAGCGAGAACAAAGCTATTTCAGGGGCGGATATGTGTCCTGAATGCGGTACAATCAGCTTGATTCGGGCGGAAAGCTGCCGCAGATGTTTGACCTGCGGTTTCAGCGAATGCTGATTGGCTTTTTCAATTATCAGATAGTTCGGGAGGCAGCGATGGCTTTTCCAGAGCTTCGCGCTTTTCTCTCAATTCATGGAGGGTACTGCGATGACTGTAAAGGAATACACCAGCCAGTGACACTACACATGTGGCTATCATACCGAAGCCCTCCAGACTAAATCCTGACAGAATGACCGCCAAACTGATACCCATCATCACCAAAGCCAATACAAAGCCAAGATACATGGCGCGTTTGTCCCGTTGAATGGCAGCCGCTTGCCCACGGTCCTCCAATTTCATTCTGTGGCTTTGCTGCTGTTCTGCCATAGTCAGAATGCGGTCAGCGCTTCCGGACAAATACCGTTCGTAGCCCGCGATGATTCTCGGATGTGCTATTGGACCTGAATACTGTTCGTGAAGAATCATTTCACGAACAAATTGTTCTCGTTTTTCTTCGGGGATGTTGTGAATCAATTCCGATGGAATCAGAATGTATTCCAGGGGTTTATCATCGTCAGGTGATGGATCTGCCGCGGTGTGTTCACTGCTCACTAACGTTCTCTCTCAATCATTTCCTTTTGCATCTTGATCGCTTCTGTGATTGCATCACCTACCGCCAGCCAGTCAGAACGTATGGCGTCATAGTCGGCTTTAGCGCCCGAAGGCGCAGCGTTGTAAGTATTTAATACCCCGCAGACATCTATCAAACTGCCAATGCCAGTCCAAATGGTTGGTGTTGGGAACAAGTGCAAGCGGCTGGTCTTGAGATCATATTTTTGCATGATGTTCCTCATTCCTCTTGGATATTATCATTTTACACTGTATGTTGATTGTCTGTCAACGAATGATTGCAGTCCATTTTGCTGTTCTAAGCCTGCACATTGCCAAGCATGGCTTCGAGGAAAGATTCAAGGCAGGATAGAATCGCCCCTGTCGTGCTATAATACGAGAAACACCCGATAAATAGATAAGGAACAAATGAAAACCAAAAGCAAAAGTAGTTTGAAGCGCTTGCTGCTGCTGTCGCTGCTGGGCGGATTGCTGTATGCTGCGGTCTTTATGGCAGCCATCCACATCGCCGGTACGACTGACACCACCGAAGCCGCGGATGTCATCATTGTGCTGGGCGCTGGCCTGCGGCGGGATGGCAGACCTGGCTGGGCGCTCACGCGCCGCGCCAATCAGGCGGCGGATTTGTGGCGCGGGGGCATCGCGCCTTATGTGCTGTGTACCGGCGCACAGGCAGCCGGCTATCCGCGCAGCGAAGCCGCCGCCTGCCGCGACATCCTCATCCGCGCCGGCTTGCCCGCAAGCGCCATCCTGATGGAAGAATCGAGCCGCAGCACCGAAGAGAATGCCATTCAAAGCCGCCGCATCCTCGAAGGGCTGGGATTAGCGCGCGTGGTTCTGGTCAGCGACAGCTATCACATGCTCCGCGCCCGGTGGATGTTCCAGCAGCAGGGCATCGCGCCCTTCACCAGTCCGATACCCGCCAGCCGCATCCAGCATCCCCTGTTTTATCCCTACTCGCTTTTGCGCGAATGGGTGGCATTTCATTGGCATCTGCTCAAGGAAGCGCTCCATATCCCCGTCACGCACCTTGACGGCCTGTGAGATCTTTGGATGATACTGGTGGCAGAACATTCTGATGATGGATTGGGAGACGGCTGATGTCGAAGTATGTCTGTATTGCTGTGCCTTATTGGCTGGGCGAATCAAAAGCTGAACGCAGCGCAGTGGCATCCATGCGAAACAGCGGGATTGCGGCCGAACTTGGCGCCGACTGGGTGGAAATAGAGCCCGATTTCGCTGCCGGCGACAATCCCGTTGTCGCCGTCAATCGTGCGCTCGCCGCAGCGGTTCAGGCGCACAGCGACAAAATACCGGTCGTATTCGCCTCGGACTGCACCAGCTGTCTGGGGATGGTCAAAGGGCTGGAAGCACAGACCCCCGCCATCCTCTGGTATGATTCGCACGGCGATTTTAATACCCCTGAAAGCTCCCCCAGCGGATTCCTGGGCGGTATGCCCCTGGCGGCGCTGGTCGGGCGCGGCAACCAGCATCTCATGCGCGGACTGCAACTGAAGCCGATTGCCGAAAGTGACGTGATGGTCACCGATGTGCGCAATCTTGACCCTGAAGAAGAGGTGATGCTGCGCAGCAGCCAGATCACCATCTATGAGACCCTGGCGGAACTGCAATCGGCAGCCCTGACGGACAGACCGCTCTATATTCACTTTGATACCGATGTGGTGGACAGCGCCGATATGCCCGCCATGAATTATCCTGAACCCGATGGACCCTCTTTGACCGAAACCGTCCAGTCGCTGAAGCATGTTCTGGATAAGGGCAGCACAGTCGGCATCCTGTTCAGTCTGTGGAACGACGCGCTCGACGGAGCGGACAGGGCGCTGGCAGCCACCCTCGAACTGGTGCGGACTTTGAAGCCGGACAGGGACTGACAGTTACAGTTTCATGCTCCGCAGTCTTTCGACCCGCTCTTCTGTGGCCGGATGCGTGCGGAACAAGCCGCTCAAGCCGCCATGCAAAGGATTGATGATGTACTGATGGGCGGCGGCGGCTTGCAGTTCGTGCTTTGCGATGGCCTGCCCTTGAGGATTGCGCGACCAGTTTTCCAGCTTGATAAGCGCCTGTGCCAGCGATTCCGGGTTGCCGTGGATTTTGGCGCCGGCGGCATCAGCCTCAAATTCACGCGAGCGCGAAATCGCCATCTGGATAATGAGCGCGGCAATCGGTGCGACGAATATCGCCAGCAGCAAGCCGATGATGCCCAGTGGATTATCGTCGTCATCGCCGCCAAATCCGAAGAGCAGCGACCATTGGGCGATATTGGCGACCATCGAAATCGCTCCGGCGATGGTCGCGGCAATGCTCGAAATGAGCGTATCGCGGTTTTTGATATGCGCCAGTTCATGCGCCACCACAGCAGCCAGTTCATCGCGCGAAAGGATGCTCAAGATTCCGCTTGTCACCGCCACCACCCCCTTTTCGGGGCTGCGTCCGGTCGCAAAGGCATTCGGCATGGCTCTATCCATCACCGCGACCCGTGGCTTGGGAATCCCGGCATCAGCCGCCAATTCAGCGACCAGACGATGCAGGCTGGGCGCTTCGGCTTCGGAGACCTCCCGCGCACCGCTCATCCGCAGCGCAATCGCATCGCTGTACCACCAGGAGCCGATATTCATCAAAGTAGCCAGCACAAAGGCAATCATCATGCCGCCGCTGCCGCCGATGAGCCCGCCAATCAGCACCAGCAGCCCCGTCAGGCTGGCGAGCAGAACGGCTGTTTTGAATGTGTTTTGCGAGTTCAATTCATCCTCCTCTTTTTTAATCAACTGATGTCTGCACAAGCAGCTGAAGTTCATTGTTTTGTATGAGCGCGAGCTTTTCGCTCACGCCATGCGGGTTGACAAGGATTTTTATTCGGGACATGCTTACTTTACCAACAATTTGTAAATTATTTGCCCTGCCAATGTTAGAAAGAGATAAAATCGAGAGGATTCGCCATGACGCGATTTCGCGATTTGATTCCAATCCACCATCACCTGCCGACCGGTCGGTTCAATGCCATCACGGATGTGGCCGGGGTTCGCGTGGGACATGTGACGCGCATCGAGGG
>DAOUKA010000060.1:0-6784 GCA_034421915.1 Anaerolineae bacterium | reverse complement strand
TGTGGGAAGGGTGAGAATGTCCGAGTTGTCTTGAAGACCGGAATGGCCGTGGCAGGCGCATACAACAAGATGATCTTGGCTGCTATGGTCTCTTGGCTTTGCGGCCGACGGGAAATAGAACGGGCGGCATAAAAACGAAGCACGCCAAGACAAAGACCAAGAATCCCCGGATGCCCGTGCTGGCGGGATGGTGCTGCGCTTCAAAGGCGCGGTTGGCGGCGTAAAGCTGGTCGCTTTCCGCTTCGGTGAGGAAACAGACAATCGGGTCATAACGCCCATCATAAAAACCGCGAACGAGTACCGCCAGCGTCAGCCTGTGACCACAATACAGCGGAACATCATCGGACGCTGCGCTTAGCCCAGCCAGCCCCCCGGCGGCTTGCCGCGCGGCCTCAAGCGACGGATAGATTTGACCCTTAAACTCAATGCCCGCGTTCCCGTCATAAGCAAGGTAGATAAAGCCCGCCAGAGCAGCGACAGCAAGAACCAAGAGACATCTGTAAAGCCGTTTCATTATTTGCGCTCCTCTTCCTGTTAAAATCAAGATAGCCCAGTTTGATTAAAATGACAAATGATGTGTTAGCCATCATCGGAGCAGCCAGATGACAGCAAGCGCGAAAATCCCGATATTCAAGCCAAGCCGCGGCGGGCAGCAGTTCGTGATTTATGGCGACAGCTGTTCGGGCGTGGCGGGGGCGCCGCACGAATCGACCTTTCGGCAGGTTAATGCGGCGCTTCGGCGGCTGGATGAGCCGCCCCAATTTATCTGTTTCCCCGGCGATGAAATCATGGGGCTGACCACCGACCCCGATGTGTTGCGGCGGCAGTGGGCGCACTTTTTCGAGTATGAGATGGCTTGGCTTGACCGCCGGGCGATTCCGCTTTATCACACCACCGGCAACCATACGGCTTACAGCGCGATGAGCGAGGGCATTTTCCGCGAGGTGATGGCGCACCTGCCAGCCAACGGCCCGCCTGAACAGCGCGGGCTTTCGTATTTTGTGCGCCAGGATGACCTGCTGATGATTTTCGTGCATACGCTCTGGTCGGGCCTGGGCGGGGAGGGGCAGGTCGAGACCGAATGGCTGGACGAGACCTTGAGGCGGCATGCGGATGCGAAGCGCAAGCTGGTCTTCGGGCATCATCCTGTCTGGGCGGTCAATGGTTATGATGGCGATTATCAACGGCATATCGAGCGTCGAAACGGGCGGCGCTTTTGGGAAATCCTAGCGCGGCATGAGGTGCTGGCCTATGTTTGCAGCCATATTCTGGCGTTTGATGTGCAGGTGCGGCAGGGGGTCCTGCAGATTTGCACGGCAGGCGCGGGGACGGCGCATCGGATGCCGGCCGAGACCGAATACCTGCATCTGGTGCAGGCGGCGCTGGATGATGATGGCCTGCGCTATCAAGTGCTGGATGACGATGGTCGGCTGCGCGAGTGGCTGCGCTGGGATTGGCGGCTGCCGCCATCGGCTGCATGGAAGGCCTTTGAGCCGCGGTTGGCAGGGCGTCTGCCGCCGGATTGCCTGCAAAATGTCCGCGAGGCGCGTTTGATAATCTGGGACATCGCCGGCCAGCTGACATCCGCCCCTGACCGTCAGCCGCAGACTTTCCTGTGCGCCAGCAGCGAAGACGGCGCTCTGCCGCATCTCTGGCTGGGGGCGGCCGGGCATGACCGCCATCTGGCGCTGTCGCTGAGTCCGCGGCCGAACCGCAGCCCGCACAGCTGGCATGGGCCCGCCTTGCCGGCGACAGGACATTTTCGCATTCAATTCGCCATCCACAGCGGCATGGGGCCGGGCGGTTTGCTGTGGCGCTGGGATGACGATTGCCCCTGGTCGAGCCTGACAGGCGCATCGCCCTGGGGCGCGGAACGTCTGAAGTGGTCGTCGGACTGGACGATTGGCGCGGACCAGGGGCAGGATTTGCGCGTGAACTGGCATTGGGTTTCGTATGCGCTGGATGATGATTTGGGCTAAAACGCAGGTATGAAAATGGCTTGCGCCGGATTATCATCAGGCAAAAAGCGTATCAAGGACAGCTTATGGATGCGATGCTAGCTGCGGCGCGGGATGCGGCCAGGCTTTGCCGCCGCGTGCAGGAACATTATCTGGCCGCCACCACCAAAGGGGAAGGCAGGCGCAAAGAGCCGGTCACGATTGCCGATTATGGCTCGCAGGCGATACTCTGCCGCGCCTTGCAGCGGCATTATCCCGATGACGGGGTGGTCTCGGAAGAATCGGGGAGGCAATTTCTGGAATTGGTCGCGGCGGAACAGCGCGCCTATGTGCTGATGATTCTGGCGGAGGTGCTGGGCAGGGCGGTCACCGAAGCGGAAGTGGTTGCCTGGCTTGATTTTGGCAAGGACAAATCGAGCCGCCGCACCTGGGTGATTGACCCGATTGACGGCACCAAGGGCTTTATCGCGCGGCGGCATTATGCGATTGCCTGTGGTCTGCTGGTGGCAGGGGAGGTCGCCCAAGGGATTGTCGCCGCCCCGGGCTACAGCGAGAAGGGCGCCTTGTTTTATACGCGGGATGGCGCGGCCTGGCGGGCGCCGCTGGGCGGCGGCGCGGGTGAACGGGTGGCTGTCTCGCAGCGGCGCCACGCGGGCGAATTTGTGGCCGTGCAGAGCTTGGAAAGACAGCACGCCAGCAAATCGCGGATGCAGCGCGTCCGCGACTGTGCCGGCCTGGGGGCGGCGCGGGTCATGGAATTGGACAGCATGGAAAAATATGCGCTGGTCGCCTGTGGCGATGCCGATTTGTATATGCGCCTGCCGCGTAAGGGGGTGCATTATGCCCATAAAATCTGGGATCATGCGGCGGGGGCGGCCTTGGTCTGTCAGGCTGGCGGCCGGGTGACGGATATCGATGGCAGCCCGCTCGATTTTTCGCAGGGGGAGACGCTGCCGAATGCGGGCATGGTCATCAGCAACGGTCAGCATCACGACCGCGTCATTGCGGCGATTGGGCAGGTGATGGCGGGGCCTTAAACATAGGAAATTGATATGAAGATCAAAGTATTCGTAGTGGCAATGGCTCTTATGCTATGCAGTGTTATCACAGCACAAGGCAACTGCTATCCACACGATAGAGCATACGTCACTGGTAATATGAATATCCGACAGTCAGGTTGTCGGCCGCGCAACAGCAGGTGACACTTTTGAAGTTACCGAATCGAAGCAAGGCGACATTTGGTGTTGGTTACGTGTGAACGCGGGATGGCTGGCTGATACAGCGAGAGTACAGTCAACACAGGCTAGTCATACAGTAGTGCAACCAGCGCAACCTAGCCAGCCGCAACAAGGGGCTGTTGATAACTGCTGCTTTGTAGACCGTCAGTGCAACAGCGAGCAAGAATGGACAAACGGCTACTGGGCATTTCAGAACAACCAATGTACGACATCATCGCAATCCCCGATTCCACCTGCACCTAGCTTACCCGTACCAAGAATAGAGGGTCCGCCTAGATTCGTAGCACAAATTGAAGCGGCACTTAACCTGCTCAAGGAACGCGCACCTTCGTGGTATTCATTTGTCATTAGCAGGGCAAACAGTATTGTTCCATCATCCTGGCTTTCTTGGGCAGTGTATAGAGAGCGTAAGATAAAAATAGAGGAAAGACATGCTTTCCCTCCCAGAAACTACCAAACACAGTTGCTTTTCCTAGCAGGGGTACTTGTGCATGAAGCCTGTCATATCCACCGCTATGAGGGGGGCTTGTATACGTGGGACAGTAATGTAGAGGAATTTGCTTGCATTGGTAAGCAAATTGAGGTGATACAGCAGATACATCCTGGTCATAGTCTCGTTCAGTGGCATAAAGACTTTCGAGAAAGATATAGACGATAACAAGCCCAGGCGGACATACGTCTGATTGAGATTAAGTCTTGTCAAAGTATATGAAAAACATCAGGAAGCGATGAGCTTGCGGGCGCTGTCGGCAATCAGGGCGGCATAAATCTCAATCACTTCGTCCATCATCGCCTCCCATGACTGCGTTTGGGCATAGGCGCGCGCCTGTTTGCCCATCTGTTGCATCGCATCGCGGCTGCGGGCGATTTTGCGCAGACCGGCCGCCAGCGCGCTGATGTCGCCACTGTCGAAGGTATAGCCGGTTTCGCCTTCGCGGACAATATCGGTCACGCCGCCGACGCGGGATGCGACCACCGGCAGCCCGGCGGCCATCGCCTCGATGACGACCAAACCGAATGTTTCCAGCCGCGAGGGGAAGACAAAAATATCGGCGCTGGCATAGGCGCGTGCCAGGGCTTCGCCGCGCAGATAGCCCATAAACTTGACCGGCAGCCCCTCAAAGTGCGCCTCGAGCCAGCGGCGCGCCGGGCCATCGCCGACGACAGCCAGACGGGTGTTGGGCATTTGTTCGAGGACGGGGCGCAGGTGGTCGATCTGCTTCTCGTCAGACAGGCGGCCGACATAAATCAGGAGGGTATCGTTAGGGCGGCCGCCGCTCATCTTATGGCGCATGGCTGCCGAGCGAAAACGCGGATGGAAGCTCTGGGCATCCACCCCGCGGCGCCACAGTCCGACCCTGGCGATGCCCAGTTCGCGCATTTGCGCCTGAACCCGCCGCGATGGCGCCAGGCTGTAATCAGCCCAGTTGAAGATGGCCCGGGTCAATTCATCCAGCAAAGGGCGCGTGAAGCCGAGGTCGAGCAGCCCGAGCTTGAACTGGTGTGCCAGCCGCGCATAATCGAGATGAAACGAGGTCACGGTCGGGACGTCCATCCATTTAAGCATGGCCATGGTCGGGATGCCGGTCATCATCGGGTGGAACAGATGGGCGACATCGGGGCTGAAGGCGGCCAAATCGCGATAGAGCGACAGGGTGGCGAAACCCAGCCGCGCCTCCGGATAGAGCGGAAAGGACAGGCTCGGCAGGCTGTGGACAGGCACCGCATTATAATTCCGACTGTCGCCGTAGCGCGGCGCGATCACCAGCGCCTCGATGCCCCGCCGCGACAGGTGATCCAGCAGCAGGCAGGTCACTTTGACGATGCCATCGACTTTGGGCAGGAAGGTCTCGGTGATGATGGCTACCCGCATAATGCGCCTCGCTTTGAACAAGCTCTGTCTATTGTAACCCAGCCAGACGATTCAGGTCACGGCACAATCGCCCTGTCCCTAATTTGACATTGGAAACCGCGAGTGCTAAACTCTTAAGCGATGGGAGATTCCCGTTGGTTAATCAATTCAAATTAAGTTTGCAAGGGGAGGACAATTATGAATTTGCAGAAGGTATCGCGTTTGTTCGTTAGTGTTATTCTATTCGCCGCCTGCGTCGTGCTGGTATTGCTCGCCCAAGCCCAGTCGGGGGGGGGGGGGCAGACTCCGACCCTAACAAGTGCTACTCCGATTGGGATTTTTGCAACGCTGGCAGTGAAGCTGAAAACGCCTATCACTGGCAGCTGGGCTGGTGCGTAGCCGCCGTTGAGCGCGGCGCCATAGAGGTATCGGTGAGCGCCTGCATGGGTCGTGAAGAGGGGACGGTGTCTTACCCCCGCTCGTCCTCGTCATCCTCGTCGCCAGCAGTCGCAAGTGACAACAAGTGTTACACGGAATGGGATTTTTGCAGCGCTGGCAGTGAAGCCGAGAATGCCTATTTTTGGAAGCTGGGCTGGTGTGCGGCGGCGGAAGAGCGCGGCGCCATGTCGCTGGGTCAGTGTATGACTGGCGAAGAGTCAATGGAAGGGCCACAAGCTCCAACCATAAGAACAAACCCAATCATAAGAACAACAAGAGCAGCCCCGCGGCCTGAGGTGTCGCCGGATTTGCCTTGGGGAAGGGCGTACTGCTTGATGACCTATCCAAGCAACCTCGAATACCAAGGCGCCACAACTTATATATGTGGATGGGATGCGACTTTACCGCCAGGGATGGTTTGCAAAAGGCGGAACGCGGCCCCGCCATGGGACTGTACGGGGGGACATGCTCTCGCTGTTCATGTGACGCAGACTAAAAGTGCTGAAGCTACCGCTACTGCTGGCGGCTGAGCCTTGGGGAAAAGCATAGCATCGTGACAGGGGGCGCTTGTCATAACCGGCGCCCCTGTTTTGCCTTGATAGGCAGTCGCCCTCATCACAGGGTGGAGCCTGTGCTATAATAAGCTGGCCTTTCCGCAAGCAAATGCCGAGAGTCGCATGACCGCAGAGGCCAGACCGCAAGAATTGGGCGTCGATGACCGTTCGCCTATGGACACCCTGCCCTATTGGGCGCGGGCGACCAACCCCATCGTGAGACGTCATCTTGGTTTGTATTGGCGCACCCTGCCGCCCGAATTCGAGCCGATTGCCTATATCACCGCCTTTTGGGTGGCGGCGCTGCTGCTGGGGATTGTCCTGCCCTTTGTGATTGACTTGGCAACCACAGTGATTGTGGTTTCGATTCTGGTGATACCGATTGGCATTCTGTTTTATTTGCGGGCGCTGTTTTCGATTGCCGCCAATTCGGCGGCGGTGATGGCGGATGAAATCCGCAACAACACGATGCAGCTGCTGATGTCGACGCCGATGTCGCTGGATCAGATTTTTTTGGGCAAGGTAGCGGCCTCCATCTGGCGCAAGATGGATGACCTGATCATGATTGTGCAGGGCGCGGCGCTTTTTGGGCCGCCGCTGATTATCATGCACTATGCCAGCCTGTTCCCCCTGCGCGAATCGGGCGCCTTGACCTATGTTCTGATTATCGCCATGTCGCTGGTGTCGCTGGCGCGGCTGGTGCTGGAGCCGGTGATGTTCGGCATGATCGGCATTGGCATCGGG
>DAOUKA010000059.1:0-2410 GCA_034421915.1 Anaerolineae bacterium | reverse complement strand
ACTTTTTACTATTGGATTTTCCAGGTATAACAGGAACCTTGCTTTCTAACCTGTGCGCGAATCTTATCTGAATCGTAACCTTTATCTGCAATAAAACTCCCCCCTCCTTTCTTCCTCTTAATTATCTCCTTTGCAACTTTGACATCATGGACTTCACCCCCAGTGATCTCAAAATCGATCGGATTCCCATCCGCATTGGCAACCACATGTGTATCTTTTTGTGGATCCACCTCGTGACTTTTGAGGACATGCCCTAATTAGACGGGCAAAGGGTGTTCATATCAAGGCCGTTTGTGTGAACCTTGGGAACACTGCGGATAAAGGCACAGACCTTCTCAGGAAGCTCTGTCAAAGGATTGTGGGAGATATTCAAATGCTCAAGTTTAGAAAGCCTGGAAAAAGCATTCGGATCAATAGTTTGAATCTGATTGGAATGAATCCAAAGAACTTTTAAATTCGGCATACTGGAAAATACATTATTCGGAAGTCTTCTAATACTGTTTCCCCTAAGGGCTAAAAACACCACATTTGAAAGCCCTCTAAAAGTGGAAGCCGAAAGAGAACTAATGTCATTGCTGTAAAGCCTTAAATGCCTGAGCTTGGATAAGTCTAAAAAAGCCTCCGTAGCTATTTGTCCGATCTGATTTCTACTTAGATCAAGGCTCCTTAAATTGGAAAGCCCAGACAAAGCTCTTCTGGAAAGTGTCTCTATCTGATTGGAAGAAAGCGACAAATATACAAGACGCGACAAACCTGAAAGATTTGGCACACCTGTTAATTGATTTTTTGATAAATTCAAAAACCTTAAATTAGGCACGTTTGAGAAAAAGCCGGGGGAAAAATCTGTAATCTGATTTTCTGAAATATACAAATACTCCAGTTTAGTGTTATCCCGAAAAATAACTGCAGGAAGAGTGCTGAGCTGATTGCTGACTAAACTCAGTCTCTTTAAGTTTGACATCCCTGCGAAAGAGTCTGCTTTCAAGTTAGAAAGATTATTGCCGGAAGCCCACAAGGATACGAGCTTTTTGTTGTTTGACAAATCAGGAAGTCTTGTCAGTTTGTTTTCAGATAAACTCAGCATTCTAAGCTCAGATAGATCGGAAAAAACATTCGGGCTTAGTTCAGAAATCTGATTGGAGCTCAGCCACAAGTGAGTCAGCTTTGAATGGCCTGAAAACGAAGAGGCATGTATGTCTGAGATCTCATTATGGCCTAGATTCAGCTGTTTTAGGCGGGAGGGTCCCCTAAAGGTGTATTCTCCTAAGGTCCTGATCCTGTTGTTGTTTAACTTAAGAACTCTTAAAAGGGCCAGCTCTGAGAAGACAAGATCAGGTAGAGTCTTCAGTTTGTTGCTACTTAAGTTCAGGACCTTCAACTGATAGGCTCCATCTTCAACAGCACTGAAAAGCTCCTCATGTATCCTTGGGATTTTGTTCTGGCTTAAATTCAAGTCCTCTAAAGTTAGAAGATTTGAAAAAGCAGACTCCGGAAGTAATGTAAGTTCATTCTCGCTTAAGTTTAAGGTTTTAAGTTGTAAACCTCTAAAGGCTGAAGACCGATAACGGCTTAATAAATTCTTGCTTAAATTTAAAGTCTCTAGCCTTTTAAACTTGGAGAACATGCCACTAGTCAGCCTGAACGCTGAAGAGCTGTTCTGCCTTGAAAGGTCTAAGGATATGGAATTAGAGGAAAGTCTCGAAACACTGCCACAAAGCCCATTACTAGAGGCTTGTACAACAGAGGTGGACAGCGGAAGGACTCCCGGCACGCCGCTTAGCTGTACAGTTACAGTAGCTTTTCTGGCACTACAGGAGGCATTGTTGGGACTGGCTGTGAATGAAAGCTTAAACTTTAAGCGCTGATCCTGTCCTTCCTGCATTTTTTGAACAGAGGTCTCAACTGCAGGGTTGGAAGAGCTGGCTGTTACAGACACTTTCGAGCAGTTTTCAGGAGCAGAAAAAGAAAGCATGATGTTTTTTGTGCCACCATCAGCTGATATTGCTGTTCGATTGCCAAGAGAAGAAAGAACATCAGAGGAGATGTCCCCCTCATTACAGATAAAGTCCAGATCAGAAAGGCTAGCTACAATATCCCAGGCCTCATCAATGGCTCTTGCGGCATTAACAGGGCCTTCTGGACCGGCTACGCGTTCATCACCTGGCACACCCATAGGGGTTTTTCTATTAAAAGAAGATGTATCATAATATAGGTCCGGAGGAAGAGGAAAATATAAATCGGCATTGGAAAAATAAGGTATTGTCATAGACCCCCGTACCCCTTGCTCTATACATTCTGCACTACTTGCCATTATTGTTACCTGGCATGTTTCTTTAAACTCCGTGTTTTGATAGCCAAAAGCATAAGGCCTGTAAGGTCCCTCATAATGTACATTCTGTCTAAATACACT
>DAOUKA010000058.1:0-9657 GCA_034421915.1 Anaerolineae bacterium | reverse complement strand
GAAAGTAGATATTGGAGCCAGGCGCCGCCGCAGTTGAATGAAAGCCTTGCGTCACCAAGACCAAATCAGTATTTTTGACAGCGAAAATCTCCTCAAAATCAGTATCCACTCGATAATTGCGATGCAGCGCGACCCCGTTTTGGGGTTCGGTGCGAAAATAGTAGGTCTCATCAAGATGTGCCGAGCCGCCATAGCCGTCATGGCAATGCGGTGGATAACCTGACCAGGCGCCTCCTGGAACATACACTTCATACAGAATAAGTCGTTCGGCAGGCAAGGGATGCGCCAGAATGTGATTGACCTGTCGCCTGGCTGCGCCGCCCCCGCGCACTTCGGATTTGATTTCATTCGGCATAAAGAGCCGCAAGGGATATTTGCCAGTTGCCGGTGCGCCACCGAGCGCGAACTCAAATCTGTCCTCTGTCGTAATGGCAAGGTCATATCCGGGTGGCGCATATAAGACCTGCGGCTTCTGTGCAAAGACATCCGAGCGGCTGAGGCTGAAGTTTTTGTCGGCTACCTGGACTTTGCCAGCGCCGCTTAGGGGGACGAGGGCAATCTCGGTGTCGTGAGTTGTATGAAAGTAAGCCTGCTTACCTTTGAGATTGATGATGCTAAACGAGAGGTAATCCCAACCAGCCGACTCTGGTGTCACATCCAATACGCACATCTCTTCATAATTCGATTTCAGGTGATGGTTCATCAATTAGTCTTTCCCTTCTTTGTCCTGATAAGCCAGAAATTCATCTACTTCCTGTCGATATGGCAGGGCACGCGCACATCCGTGACGAGTGACGACAATCGCGCCGCAGGCATTGGCAAAACGGGCTGCCTGCGCCCAATCCCAGCCTTGCGCCCAGCCATAAATCAAGCCGCTGGCAAAGCCGTCGCCAGCCCCAACCGTGTTCAGCACGTCCACTGGAAAGCCGCCAACCGGATAATAACGCTCCCCTTCGTAGATTGTTACGCCCTTGCCGCCTTGTTTTAACACCAGCGTCAGGTCATATTGAGCGCGAAACGCGAGCATCAAATGATGCAATTCGGCTTTTGCTGCGGCAGTCACTTGGCTGCCCGCCATGACTGATGTCGGCGTCGGTGACAAGGCGGCATAAAATTCTTCTTCCGTACCGATGATAACATCACAGAGAGGCATGACGCGGCGCATGTGCAATCCATACGATAAGGGATGCGACCATTGATCGGGACGCAAGTCAAGGTCAATAAAGCAGGTCACCCCGTGCTGGCCAGCCTGTTCCGCCAGGTAGAGGCTGACATCATGGGCGCTGCCGCGGCTCAAAGCAGTACCAGACAGCAAAATCGCCCGCGTTCGTGTCAGCGGCAGTGCGCCTGCCTCGTCAAGCGTGATATGAATATCCGCCGGATTTTCCCGATAGAACAGCAAAGGGAACTTGTCCGGCGGCTGCACCGCAACTACCGCCATGCCTGTCCGTGTTTCGGGCTTTATCGAGATGAACTCTGTATTCACTGCCTCGTTTTGCAGATAATGACGCACAAAACGGCCCACTTCGTCATCGCCAACTGCCGTAAAGGCAATCGACTTCAAGCCCAGCCGACTGGTTCCAATGGCGATATTGACTGGACTGCCGCCAACACCGGTTTCAAAGGCGGTAACATCATGGAAATCCGCGCCAATATCACGGGCAAACAAATCCATCGAGACCCGACCTACTGTGATAAGGTCATAATTGAAATCCCTCATGCGCCACCCGGTTTCAATAACTCCAGCAGCTTACCGTCCTCAATCGCCTGCACATTGGCGCCAAGCCGCGCAGCCAGACCTGCTGTCTGGCTTAAATCCGCCCCCCATAGCCGCGTATTGCCCAAAATGGCGGAGGCCAGGTCTTCAAGCGGCATAGCATCGGCATCCACTTCCGCCCATTGCTGTCTGAACCAGTCCAGGATCTGCTCATCATCATTGAGTGGGATGGTTTCGCCGCGCCATTCGCCTTTGTAAAAGCGAATAAATCCAGCCAGCGCCAGCAGAAGCCGCGGCGGCAGTTCGCCCGTTTTGTCGAGATAGGCCAGCAGCGATGGCAGAATCCGCTCTTTGACCTTGGACGAGGTGTTGAGCGCAATCGTCAGCAAACGATGATGAATATGCGGATTGCGGAAACGGTCAAATACATCCCGCGCAAATGCTTCCAGTTCAGCTTGGGGAATGCCCACCACCGAGGGAATCACTTCCTGAAAAATCAAATCCTGTATAAAACTCCCCAAGACCTCATGTTCGAGGACTTCACGCACCGACTCGATGCCGAGCAGGTATCCGAGCGGCACCATGGAGGTATGCGCCCCGTTCAAGACGCGAACTTTAATGGTGCGGTAAGGCGCGGCATCCTCCACGATTTTGACATTGAGCGGGGTACTCGTTTGGTCAATCGGGAACTCGTTCAGGAGGGTCGGTGGCGCTTCGATAATCCAGCTGTGATAGATTTCGCCGGCAACCAGCAGTGGGTCCTCATATCCCAGCCTGTCAAAAATGCGCTTGGCATCCGCCTGTGGATAACCCGGAATAATGCGGTCAACCAGTGTGTTGCAGAACAGATTATGCTGCTGCACCCAGGCAGCGAAGTCCGGCTCTAACATCCACAAATCGGCATATTGCAAGATAATCTGGCGGAGCTTGTCCGCATTATTGACAATCAACTCGGTCGGGATGATGATGCAGCCCTTGTCCGCCGCGCCAGCAAAATGCTGATAGCGTTCGTGCAGGAACAGCGTCAGCTTGGCGGGAAAGCTGGCGGGTGGCTTGTCCGTCTGGGAATCACTGGCGGCGTAGACAATGCCAGCTTCGGTCGTATTGGAAAAGATAAAGCGGATTTTGTCTTGTCTGGCAATCTCCAGATAACTGTCAAAGTCCTGATAGGGATAAACAGTGCGATTGACGGCACTAATCAGCTTGCTTTGCTCGACAAACTCGCCATCCCGAATCCCGTGCAGGTGAGTCGTGAACAGGCAATCTTGACTGTCCAGTGCATTGTATGTACCCGGAGTCGCCTTCACCAAAACAATGCCGCTGTCAAAATTCGTTTCTTCGTTCAGGATTTGCACTACCCAATCGACAAAGCCGCGCAGGAAGTTGCCGCCGCCGAACTGCACGATGCGGTCAGGGCAGGTTTTGGACTGGTGCAACATTCGGCGGCTTAAAAGCTGTGTCATTCGCCTTCTCCAATTTGTAGGTTTGCTTTGCCAAATCATAAGCCAGGGCGCGAATCATTTGGCGGGCATCCTCATCATCAATAAATCCGCGCAAGACTTGCCCCGCTAGCCAGTCGGCACAGGCTCGCCGCCAGACATCGTGCCGCGCTGGAATCGATGGATAAGCGCGGGTATCGTCATTAAAGCCGACGGTGTTGTAAATGCCGGCGGTCTCCACAACCGCATCCAGGAAACGCTGTATGCCCAGCCAACTGTCAAAGAACCACCAAGGCGGCCCCAAGCGTAGTATCGGGTAGTGTCCGGCCAGCGGTGCCAGTTCGCGGCTATAGCTCGTCTCATCCAGATTAAACAAAATCAAGGTCAACTCCGACTGATTGCCATAACGATCCAGCAAGGGCTTGAGATTTCGGGTGAACTCGCTGTGAACGGGAATATCCGCTCCCTTGTCACGCCCGTAGCGTGCATGGATTTGGGGGTTATGATTGCGATAAGAACCCACATGCAGCTGCATCACCAGCCCGTCTTCACTGCTCATCCGCGCCATCTCGGTCAGCATGTGACCGCTAAAACGGGCCACATCTTTTGCTGTGCTTTCGCCTTTTAGGGCTCGTTGAAAAATCGCATCGGCATCGGCAGCGTCCATGACTTCGGTGTAGGCGGTCAGCGCCGCGTGGTCGGTCGCGGTTGCGCCCATCGACTTAAAGAAGCCGCGGCGATTTTCCAGTGCTTGAATATAAGATGCATAATTCTTAATCGTCACGCCAGCAGCCGCGCCCAGAGAATCTATGTGGTCGCGCCAGCCCGCCGTATCCAGGTTGACGACCGCATCCGGGCGAAAGGTGGGGATAACGCGCCCATGCCAATCGGAGTCCAGAATCGCCTGATGATGATTCAAGGCATCGGTTGCCGCGTCCGTGGTTGTCAGGACTTCAATCCTGAAGCGGTCAAACATCTGTCGCGGTCGAAAATCTTCACTTTGCAGACAAGCCTCAATCGCATCATAAATCGCCTGTGCATTGGCGCTGTTGAGCTTTTGATCAATGCCAAAGACATCAAGCAGTTCGTCGCGCATCCAAATGCCAGTAGGCGTCGCCCAAAACAAATGCCAGTGGTCACAAACCGTCTGCCAGATAAGCCGATGGTCGCTGGCAGGCGCGGCACCATGCTGAGGCGGAATCCCTATGGACTCCAGCGAAATCCCCTGTGAATATAGCATCCGAAAGACATAGTGGTCGGGAATAATCAACAAATCGACAGGACTGCCGAATTGATAATCAGGATCGGAAAACAAGCGCGGGTCAACATGACCGTGTGGGCATATCAGCGGCAGGTCCTTGACCGTCTCGTATAATTCCGCCGCCACTTTATTTTGCGCCGATTCAGAAGAAAAATAGCGATTGTGCATCAAGAATCCCGTCGCAGTCGATAGATGGGCTAACAGAAATAATTGTACCGTATTGCGGCAGGTCTGCCATACATAGTACAATCATTTTAGCCAGCCCAACCCCCGGATGTTTAGGGAATGGGTTGCATGAGAGAGCACGAGTTCACCAAAAAGCGAAAGGATATTAAGGATATGATAGAACGGCGGCAGCTTGGCAACTCATCATTGCAGGTTTCCTCCATCGCCCTTGGTTTTTGGGGGATTGTTGGCGGCGATTATTGGGGACCCCAAGCAGAGAGTGATACCATCAACACCGTACACAGCGCCTTGGATGCGGGCATTAACTTTTTTGATACAGCCGAGGGGTACGGCAACGGATATTCCGAGCAGATGCTTGGGCGGGCGCTTAAAGGTCGCCGCAGCGAAGCCATCATCGCAACCAAAGTCAGCCGAAACAACCTAGCGCCGAAGGCTATCCGTGCCGCCTGCGAGCGCAGCCTGGAGCGTCTCGATACCGATTATATTGACTTGTATCAAGTGCATTGGCCCAACCACGGTCTCTCATTTGAAGACAGCATGGACACCCTGCTGGCATTGCAAAGCGAAGGTAAGATCCGTGTTATCGGCGTTAGCAATTTTGGGAAGCTGGATATGCCCGACATGCTGAGTTATGGTCGCTATGAATCCAATCAACTCCCCTATAGCCTTTTGTGGCGCGCCATCGAATTCGACATCCAGCCGCAGTGTGTCGAACATAATATCAGCATCCTGCCTTATAGCCCGCTCAACCAGGCTCTGTTGACCGGCAGATACCGCCATGCCGACGAAATGCCCTTTTCACGAACCCGAACACGTCACTTCCGCGGCGACCGCCAGGATTCCCGCCACGGCACGGACGGCTTTGAAAAAGAAGTTTTCGAGACCATTGATGCCATTCGTCAAATTTGTGCGGATATACAGGAATCCATGGTGCATGTTGCGCTGGCATGGCTCTTGCACAAACCCGCTGTCACGTCTGTCCTCGCGGGTGCCCGCAGCCCTGCACAAATCGAGAGCAACCGAATGGCTGGCGATTTGTCACTTTCCGCCGAAACCATGCAAAGGCTGGATGCCGTGACAGATGGCCTCAAGAAGAAATTGGGTCCGCAACCGGATATGTGGCTGACCGGCGCCGATTCACGTTATCGTTAAGTTGGTGTGATTCAAGCTAGGGCTGTAGGTAATTTGAACAAACCATCGACCTCGACTAATTCGCCGCTTTCAATCGACAAATTCGCTGCCACTCCAAGCAAAATCGCTGCGGCGCCGTCAATATACGAAGCGGCGCGATTATAGGGATCCTCCGATGGATTAGCCGCAAAAATCTGCTCCAGCATAATCGGGTCAGCACCCCCATGTCCCCCCTCGGCGACTGGCACGTTAACATCATAAGGTTCGGCAAACATCGGGAAGACACGGATGTCCGCCCGCTTGAACGCGCCTTTGCTGGCTGCTGCCGAAGCTGCATCGGACTGGAGATGCGTAACGTTCTCGGTGATGTCCATCTCAATGCGTCCCCTGTCCCCGGTCAGCGCCACCCGCAAGCCTTCCCAGGGTGCATAGGCAATCAGGTTATACGACAGGAGCAAGCCGTTGCGATAGCGGGCAGTTACATTCATGGTGTCTTCAATAGTGATGCTTTCGCCAAAGACATTGCGGTCGCGGATGTAGTCAGTTTCCGCTTCGGCATCCAGATACAAAGCCTTGAAAGCTGCCTTTTGATCCAGGAACAGGGCAAAGGGGTCATCTTTGGCTTCGTCAGCGCCAGTATAGCGTGTGTACGAATACGATTCGCCCCTTGCGGTGGCATTCGCTTTGCCATAAAACAGCAAGTCGCCCATAGCAAATACCTGCTTCGGATACGAATCAATCCACCAGTTGACCAGATCGAAATGATGGCTTGCCTTATGCACCAGCAAACCGCCGCTCTTGTTTTTTTCACGATGCCAGCGCCGAAAATAATCCGCGCCATGACGGGTATCTAATACCCAAGAGAAGTCAAGCACCAGTGGACGCCCGATGACACCCGCCATAATCAGCTTGCGGAACTGCGTAAAGGCGGGCGCATACCGATAATTGAAGGCGATTCGCAGTGACTTGCCACTGCGCTTGATGGCAGCATCAATCGCCTTCAGTTTGTCGATAGTGGTTGTCATCGGCTTTTCGCAAATCACATCACAGCCGAGTTCCATCGCCCGCACAATGTAGTGATGATGCCAGGCATCCACGGTGGTAACGATGACCGTATCCGGCCGGGTTTCCCTTATCATCTCATCAAAATCAGCGGCATGATAACTCGGCAGAGGCTTCATCCCAAGCTCAGCGCTTAATTGTCGATTGTACCAGTCCATGCGGATTTGGCTCAAATCGCATAATCCGACTAGCCTGGCGGCTTGGGCATAGGTGCGGGCAATCGCCTCAATATACAGTCCCGCACGCGAACCGGTGCCGACAATGGCATAAGATTTTTGAGCATTCATCATTTCGTCCTGGTGTGAGCGTTTATACCGGTCAGGCAGAACATACTAGCGCAATTTTTCTGGTTGGCAATATGAAGCCGCTTGCGTTAGCCTAGAGGCAGGCATCATTTGAGTTTGTCAGGGGTTTTTATGTCACACCAACGGATTCTCACCAAAACAAGCAGGGGCGGCAACATTTTCCCGGATGTTGATTACCGCACCAGCAAGGCAGTTCGCGCCGGAAATATGGTCTTTGTGGAGGGGCAAACGGGCTTGACGATGGATAATCTGTCCTTTGTTGGCGAAGGCGACCCAGCCGCACAGGCAGAAAACGCCATGCAAAATGTCAAAACTATTCTGGAAGCCGCTGGCGCCCGCATGGAAGACATCTGCAAAATCACTACCTACGTGACCGATGTCGCCTATCGAGACCTGGTTTATCCGGTCATTGCCCGCCATCTGCAGGACGTCTATCCCTGCTCAACTAGTGTTGTTGTCAAAGCGCTGGGGAAACCTTATGCCGATTTTGAGATTGATGTCTTTGCCGTGATTCCAGCAGACCGCGCTGAATTGGGGTGATTCAGGCTTCGTACCATCTGGCAGCTTGCGCCTGCACCTGCTCGACCGAAGTCATCCCTTCCAAACGCGCCAAAATATCGGCGGCCTGTCTTGGGGTCGCGCACAGTTGTGGCAGGGCGCCGTCAAATTCATATACCGATGCTGCTGGCTTTAATGGCTCATCAATCGCCAAGATTTGAAAATGGCGATGCTGAAGCAAATGGCGATACACCGCTGCATAAATTGCTGGCGAATAAGGGATTTCATCCGCCTGCAATTCAGTCAAGCGCAGTCGGACTGCAACGCGGTACAAATCCTGCCACAGCGCACGCAATAAATCGGGCGGGGCATCCTGGGTCTCGTTTTCGTGCTGTGGCTTGGCAATGGTTCTTTCACGGCTTGCCTCAATAATTTGTCGAACCTCTTTGGAGGGTACTGGCACTACAAATTGCGTGTCTTCACCCTTTAGCATTGCTTCGGCACCATCGGCGCATGGTCTGACAATCTCCATCAGCCGATTCCCAATCAAGGGCGCTTCACCGACTAAGAGGCTGTCCGCCTTGGCATGGGTTTTATCCCAGTCCACCAGTGCCTGTCGCAGCCATAAGCCAGTAGCTTTGATGACCATCGGATGAGTCGCGCCGTCCCTTAGCGGATATTTGGGCGTTTCGAAGACCTGTCGAGCGGTGTCCCATTGCAACAGATGCACGCGGCGGCCGGCGCTTTGTGCCATCAGGGTCAATTGCTGTAGCAGCAGACTTTTGCCTGCGCCCGGCAAACCGACAAAAAACACTCGCTCCGCTCTGTCCACCAAAGGGATGAAGGCTTGATAAATTGGGGAAGCTGGCTTGAGGATAAGCTCGGTCATCTAGCTTTCTCGATTTGTCAGTTGTTTTGGCTTTGATGGCAGCGGCGGGCGAATTCGTCCCAAATCACGCAAGCGGTCAAGACTCGGCGTCTCGCCGATTGGCACTTCAATAATCGTCGGTAAGTCGCTGGCAAAGCCGCGGCGGATTGCCTGACGAAGCTGCTCATGGTCATCGACACGGAAGGCATTCGCACCAAAAGCCTCCCCCAATTTGACAAAATCAGGATTCACCAAATCAGTCGCAATGACACGCTCATCATAATCCCGAATCTGCATCATGCGCACATTGCCATAAGCATTGTTATTGAAGATGATAGTGACCAGGCTGATTTTGTGCTGTACCGCCGTCGCCAGCGATTGCAGGGTGAACATGAAACCGCCGTCGCCAGCAATCGCCAGCACTGGCAAATGCGGTTTGGCTATCTTGACGCCCAATCCTGTCGGGAAGCCATAGCCCAGGGTGCCCTGATAACCCGTGGTAATGAAGCTGCGCGGCTTGTAGACCGGCATATTAACCCGCGCGGCATAACCGACCTGCGTCAGTTCATCCACGAAAATGCCCTCCTCGCCTAGTTCCTCGCGGATGAGCTTGAGATAGGTATTCTGTGGTTCGAGGTAAGCGATGGTCTGCGCCCATTTTGCTTTCAGCGCCAGCATTTCAGCTTCACGCGAGTCGCGCTTGTGGTTGTGTTTCTCGGTCGCATTCAAAAGCAGCGGCAGGGCATCTTCTGCCCGCGCGACAATCGGCAAATCGGGGCGCTGGATGCGGTGTATGGCATCATAATCGACATCGATCCGAATCACCTTCATGTCTTTATCCGTCCCCCAGCGTTGCAGGGGAGTCCGCATGTGCGTGCCAACTGCCAGGACAAGGTCGGTCGTCTTGTAATACTCGTGGGCTGCGGGTGTGGTCAAGCTAAGGTAATGGCGACTGTCGAGGATGCCCTGCCCGGTGCGATAGGCGACCACCGGGGCTTGCAACAAGTCAGCCAGATGCGTAACTTCAGGGCTGACGCCCTGTGCGCCGCCACCGACAAAGATCATGGGGCGCTTCGATTCGCCCAATAACTTGCCAGCTGCTTCAATGACTCCGGCATCCACTGGCGGCATGAATATCGGCAAGGGCTGCGCCGCATCGGGAACTTCTGACCTCATTGCTAGAATATCCA
>DAOUKA010000057.1:0-5471 GCA_034421915.1 Anaerolineae bacterium | reverse complement strand
AGGCTGGTGATGCCGTCGTCAATCAGGGTCGGGATTTCGTCCACAACCGCATCGTTCAGGTCGGTGATTGCCATGTGAAAGCCATAATCAATCTGGGCGATATCCTGTGATTTTGCCCGCCAGGTTGCCAGCCCGTCATGCAGGCTGCCACCGATAGGCTGCACCACAAAGTCAATGTGCGTGGTTGTGCCGCCAAAAGCGGCTGCTTGATGCCCGACATCAAAATCGTCATTGCTAATCGTACCGCCAAAGGGCAGGTCGAGATGCGTATGGACGTCAATGCCGCCGGGCATCAGATACTTGCCGGCGCAATCGACCACTTCATCATGTCCGGCGGCGCTCAGGTTTTGCCCTATAAGCGTGATGATTTCGCCCTCCACCAGCAGATCGGCCTGCACCATATCGCTGGCGGTAATGAGTGTGCCATTTTTGAATAATGTTCCCATGATCTTCTCCTTTAGATCGATTTATTCATATTGCTTGCCCGTTATGGATGGCTCCCGCGTTAATTCGCGGCCTATGGTGGTGACAAGTTCCTCGCCAATCTCTAGCATCGCGGTCATCGACTCATCCAGCATCTTTCGCGTTTCGCATTCGTTCATCTGCGGCAAGGGCAGGAATGCCATATCAGAAAGCTCGTCATAAATACTTGCCATCCCCGCCACCTGCCGCTTATCCATCTTGTCAAAATCGGGGACGGGGATGCGCCGCAAATCATCCATAGAAAAATGCGGATACGAGGGTATCTTATTTGTCCGGTCACCAAGCATTGCCAAAACGCCAATCGCTGAATTGAAATAGACACATAACGCTTTTTCCAACATTTGCTCGTTATGCTTACTTGCATAGGGTTTGCAGGGTATCCATAATGAACCTAATGCCTTCTCATCAAGACGCGCGCTCATACATCTAACGGTGTTCAGTCTAATGCGGGCAGGGATCATCAATCGCCCGCGCTTTGACCATAAATCCGCCGCCTGCTTTTCTTTACTTGGTTTTGGGATGATGTAGGTGTCCGTTTGCGCCAGCATCTTTTGCGTTATATCCGTCTTGTGATACCAGAGTGCGACCATTGCCTTGTCATCAGGCACTTCCGAGCGGTCAAAAATGCCCCTGACACCCTGCCCAGCGGGACCTATCTCCGCCAGGAGTCCCAGTTGCCGCGTCGCAAAAAATTGCCCCTGCCGCAGTTCGATGAACCTCTCACAAAGGTAGGGCGACAAAAACTGCACCGCGCCCCAGTTGCCAGCCGCGATTCTTTCGGCGGGCCATTCTTGCACCGTGCCTTTTATGCGCTCTTTATTGCCTTTGATGATGTTCTTCGCTATGTCTATCGCCTCGGCGGGCGTCGAGGGATTTTCATACAGGTTAATGATGCGGGCAGGGGGTTTATCCGCCCCGTTTTGCCAGCGGCGGCAAATGAGAAGCATTTCGCCAATGTCTGTGTTCTCCGAAAAGTAAATCCTTGACGGATCGTGTGAGGTAATGATGATATCAATGTGAAATTTCTCAGCTAGGTATTTGCGCATTGTTCTCGTCGAATAATTCGTTGCGCCGACGGTAGGCAACACAACGGCAACGGTGCTATTGTTTAGTTTCGCCAAGAAATCAGCGAGTGCTAGGAAAGCGCTTCCATTGTGTGAACGATGGATTGCCCCGCCTTTAACACTGCTAAACAGTTCTTTTTCCCGCTTTTTGAGCAGTTCCTCTTCTTCGCGGCTGAACTGGTCATGGCGCAGGCTGTCGCGGGTAAAGGGCGGATTCATAATCACCAGATCGGCTGGCTCTGCCTTGGCGACTTCCTGCTCGGTTTCAATTTGTTCCACACCTGTTGGCCAAGGCAGCATCTGTGGCAGGCTCTCCCGGCTAAGGAATTCCAGCGAACCCAAATATGCCTTGCTTCCTTCTCGTTCATGTTGTTTCACACCGAGCAGGGCGCGTCCAATCTTCATCTTGCTGAAGGTGGTTGTCGGCGAGAGCAGCCCAAGCGTCGTTGCCGCCAAATGCGTCGCTGTCAAATTGACATCATAGCCGGTCAAGACCGACTCAATCAAAACGCGTGAGATGTTTCCGCTATCCTGCACTGCGCTGGTTAAATCGCGGATGCGCTCCGCCGCCGCCATCAGCAGCGTCCCCGTACCGCAGGCTGGGTCGGTGATCCGCAAGCGGGAAATGGCTTCGCTGTCTGACCAATCGCACATATCCTCGCGGATAGCCAAGATGGCCAGCAAAGTCGCGGCCGCGGTGGTCGTGTAGAAAGAACCATCGTAGCGCGCGGTTTCGAGGACTTTGTGGAAAATGCGCCCCAGCAAGTCGTGGCGCAGTCCGACGATATTGCGTGTGACCTTGATGGCGGCGCGGGCCGTTCCTCGCACAGCAGCAGAGAAAGCGGCGTCCTGTGCGCAGCCGTGCAGCGCATTGCGGGCAGTGGCAAAAATCGGCTTGTAATCCACTGCCAGCCACAAATCCCAGGCATCATAAAATGAGCCAATTGGATCATCGCTTTCGGCGCAGGATGCGGCTTTTTTGGGCGGCCAAGCGCCCTCGAATCTACGGGGCGGTGAAGAACGATTATCCCATAAGGGATTTATCTCATGGCGATGTTTATCCAACTGCACATGGAACATAGCTGCCGTAGCGATGACAAGCATGGCGCGCTTGGCGGCCTGGTTGTAACGGCTGGACTGTCTGCTGCCCGCTTCAATTTTCGTTGGCTTGCCGGAGGGCAAATCCAAGGTCTCAGCCAGGTCTTGTTTTTGGGTTTCGCTCAAACGCGAGACGGCTCTGTCCAGGCTGAAGGACAGGGTATTGGCAATGTTGTCGGGGTCGCCTAACTGGTCAGGTATTTTCTTAATCACGAGAACCAGTTGATCCAGATTGCCCTGTTTCCATTCAGTCTTGGCAGCAGAGGGCCGCTCTTTATGCGTTCGCAATGAATAGAGAACTTCACATTGAGAAAGGTCGTCCGCCGAGGTTAAACCATCGGGATAACAGATAGCGATGGCACAGTCAGCCAACTCCTGGTCTAACCGATTGTCGGCATCTTTTATTGCCGAGGCTTTTTTGCTGCCGACACAGCCCTGCTCAGCTTCCAGTGCAATTTTTATCTGGTTAAGCCTGACTTCGACATCCAGACGTTTGCCGCCACCTTGTGCGCTCTCTGCATGGGCATCCAGCCCGCGTTTGCATAAATCATCGGCTAACCAGGTATTCAGTGTACTTTCGTACATACGCTTTCGCATGCTTTTGCTTTCGTTTCTCCCAACAAGGCAGGCGGGGTTTCCATGATTAGCTGAATGCAGGGATAATCTTCTCGCCATATTCAGCGACCATGCGCTCTTCTTCGCCGCACATCAGATAGATATTGAATTGGGTCACACCAGCCGCTTCAAGCTCTTTCAACTTGGCGATGTGGTCATCGACGCTGCCCAGAATCCCAAAGGCATCCACGATGTCCGCGGTAATAAAGTCGAGATGCTCGGCATCTTTATCGGCATGTTCCTTGTAATCGTAGTCTTTGCGCCCTTCAATATAAGCCGTCAGGCTGGCGGGAATATCCGGGCTGTCCATGCCATAGCATTCAACGATGTCAGCCACATGATTGCCGACCATCGCCGGAAACCAGCGCGTCTGTTCGCGTGCCTTGTCCATCTCTCCAATCCAGACCGGCGCCGCCGACATAACCCCATAATCCGACATATCCCTGCCAGTTGCCTGACCGGCGCGAATAGCCTGCTCGGAGAACCAGCGCACCAGCCCGGGCTCCGCCAACTGAATCACGAGACCATCGCCCGCACGGCCGGCACCGCCCAATGCCTTGGGGCCATAAGCAGCAATCCAGATCGGCAGTTCATAACCATTTGCCCAGGGGAATTGTGCCGAGGTGTCATCGTATGCGACTTCATCCCCGCGCACCAGACCGCGCAGGACATCGGCAAATGTCTCCATATTGGCGACTGTCATCGGCTTTTTGCCCAGAACCCGCCGCGAACTGTCCCCGCGTCCGAGGCCGATTTCGATGCGGTTATCGCTTTGCAGCGCGAGGGTGGCGTACATACTGGCGGCGACTGACCATTCGCGCACGCCCGGGTTGGTCACCAGCGGCCCAAAAATCATCTCGTCGGTGTTTGCCATGCACAGCGCCATGGTCGGATAACAGTCGCGCCACAGCACATGAGAATCGAAAAACCAGCCATATTTGAAACCCGCCACTTCAGCCTGTTTGCAGAGCGCGACGGTGCGCTTAGGTGGAATATCGCCCTTAAATGTAATTCCAAAATCCATCAATAAACTCCTGAAACCTTGTTATTCATCTTGGACGCTTAGCTTAGCTGGTCGAAACGGTGTCTTGCACCAGCATACTGTATTGGTCGGGACGGCGATTGAAATAAAAATGCCAAGTATCGCGCACTTCCTGAATCACATCGAGGTCGAGATCGCGGACAATCAATTCTTCGTCATAGGCGCTGCCGAGCTCACCAATGAACTGACCTTTGGGGTCACAGAAATAGCTTTCGCCATAAAAGTCATCGTCGCCATATTCCTCGATGCCGACGCGGTTGATAGTGCCGACATAATAGGTATTGAAGATGGCGTGCGAGGTTTGTTCGATGCGCCACAGATGCTGGCTGAGACCGCGCGAGGTTGCCGAGGGAATAAAGACAATTTCAGCGCCATTCAAGCCGAGCGCACGCGCTCCTTCGGGGAAGTGTCGGTCATGGCAGATATAGACGCCCACCTTGCCGACGGCGGTGTCAAAGACCGGATAGCCAAGATTGCCAGGGCGGAAATAAAATTTTTCCCAGAAACCGGGCAGATGTGGAATATGGGTTTTGCGATATTTGCCTTTGTAATTGCCATCGGCATCAATGACAGCTGCGGTGTTGTAATAGACGCCGACGCCATCCCGCTCATACAAGGGGACAACCAAAACCATGTTCAAGTCTTGCGCCAGTTTTTGCATGCGCTCGGTGGTAGGCCCATTAGGGATTTCTTCAGTAAAGGCAAAAAACTGCGAATCCTGCACCTGACAGAAATAAGGCCCATAAAACAATTCCTGATAGCACATTACCCGCGCCCCTGCATCAGCAGCTTGCTTGGTGTATTTGATGTGCTTGTCAATCATGGATTCCTTGTCGCCGGTCCAGGTGGCTTGCAATAAAGCAGCGCGAACGATTCGTCGTCCACTCATTTGGGTTTGTCCTTTCATTATAGATATTCCAATCTGTTTCTCATCTTGTCGGCGCTGTGATTCTCGACCAACCGTGTGAGTTCTCGTACCAAGACGCCGATGCCGCGCTTCTTGCGTCCGACAAACAAGATGCCCGCATGTTCAATATCAGTCTTAGCCAGTTGAACGAAATCCGTGTCAAAAGTACACAGGATACGTCCTTCCTCAGCAGCATATTGCAGTAGCACAAAGTCATCTTCACCAAGTCGGCCGCTATCGCGGACGGTGGTCGCATCTATGC
>DAOUKA010000056.1:0-14373 GCA_034421915.1 Anaerolineae bacterium | reverse complement strand
TGATCCTGGATGAACAGCCCGGTGGTGGGTTCGGGGCAAGCGGGATCATTGAGCGTACCGGTTGTGCGGCAAATCTGGCGGGCGACAACACCGCCAGGATTTTCAAATGGGGACGGCCTCCGTCCGCCTAGCGCCGCCTCCATGACCGTCTGCCACACTGGCGCGGCGCTCGTAAAGCCGTTTGTGCCGAAGGTGGGCGAATTATCATAGGTTCCCAGCCAAACGCCAACAACAGCATGGCGGGTGAATCCCATCGTCCACAGGTCGCGGCTGTCGTTGGATGTGCCGGTTTTGGCGGCGACGAAGTTCTGGGTGGGGATGCCGATGTTTTCCAGGGTCAGGGCTGAAGCTGGCGGATAAGTCGGCTGGCGCGCCTGGTCATCGCTGAGGATATTCTGCATCAGATAGGCGACTGCTGGCGGAATCGCCTGTTCGGCTGGCGGCCGCTCCCGCGCGACCTCAACCTCTTCCCCATCGATGATTTCCGTGATGCGCTCAATCGCATAGAGTGGCACGCGCCGACCGCCATTCGCAAAGACGCCATAAGCCTGCATCATATCAAACAGGCGAACCTCGTTGGCGCCCAGAGCGCTGGCGATGGTCGGGGTGAATCCATCGGGAAACTGCAAGCCGAAGCGCTGCGCCGTTTCGACAAAGCGCTCATTTCCCGAAAACAGATAGGTCTTAACTGCGGCGACATTGTAGCTGTTTTGCAGGGCGACCCGCAAAGCCACCGGTCCGTGGAAGCGGCGGTCGAAATTAAGGGGCGAATACGTCCCGCCGACGCCAAGATCATAGGTCACGGGTACATCCCACAAAATGCTGGCAGGCGTCAGATAATCCCCCTGATGACCGCTGACTGCCGCTGTATAGACGACGGGTTTGATGGCCGAGCCGGGCTGCTGGAAAGTCAGCGCATTGTTGACCTGCCCCGCCAGGTCATCCTCAAAGTCATGGCTGCCGACCATCGCCCGAATCGCGCCGCTGTTGGGGTCGGTCACCATCACCGCGCCCGTATTCACGCCAGTCGACACCAGCTGACCGACTTGATGGCTCAGCGCGGTCTGCGCTGCCGCCTGCACGGCGGGATTCAAGGTGGTATAGATATGAAAGCCGCGCTGGAACAGGGCATTAGCGCCAAATTCGGCTTCGACTTTCGCCTGAACATAATTGACAAAATGCGGATGACGCAGACGAACATCGAGCGGCTCGAACTCTGTCGATTCGATTTCCGCGATTTGCAGGATGGCCGCCCCGCCGGCAATCTCGCCCGCGCTGTTGGTGCGCACGAGAATCTGCGTGTTGCCGTCAGCGGTTATCTCCTGACCGTCTGCGATGCAGAAGGAGCCGCGGCTCGGCCAATCGCCATGCTGGAATTGCAGGCAGCCGATGTCCAGCATCTTGTGCATAGTCGCCCGCATCCCCCGAATCGCTGTCGGGCGATTCACAACGGGGTCATTTTGTGAGGGGGACGGCACGATGCTTGCCAGCAGCGCCGCTTCGGCAAAGTTCAGTTCAGCCGCGCCCCGTTCAAAATAGAATTGGGCGGCGGCCTCCACGCCATAATTTTGATTGGCGAAGAAAACCTCGTTCAGATAAAGCTCAAGGATGAAGTTCTTGTCATATTGCTGGGCGATTTCCAGCGCGACCAGAATCTCGTTGACCTTGCGCTCGACCGAAACTTCGGTATCGTGCAGCACTAGGTTGCGGGCGATCTGCTGGGTGATGGTGCTGGCGCCAGATTCAATGCCGCCTCCACTGATATTTTGGATAAAGGCGCGGACAATCGCAATCGGGTCAAATCCAGGGTCTTCGAAGTAGCGCTCATTTTCCTGCGCGATGATGGCGTGGATGATGTAAGGGCTCATATCAGCAAGCGGGACAGGCGTCCGTGCGCCCGTCTGCTGGCTGTTAAGCGCGGCAATCAAATCGCCATTGGCATCCAGTATCCGCGCCGTCTGGAATTCGGGGCTGTAGTTGGCGAGGCCGGCGATGTCCTCCTGAAAGGGCGCGACCGCATCGTTGTACCACAGCATGATGCCGGCCGCAGCCACAATCCCCGCGACCAGAGCCAGTATCAGGATAGCAGCCAGAGCCGAAACCAGTCGGCGCAGGCGGCGGCTGCGGCGAGAATCCAGGATTTCCTGGACAATGGGAGATGCTCCCAATTCATAAGCTGGCAGCCCGCCCTCATCATCAAGGCGAGATGCGGCGGGCACCGTAGGCTGGGCATAAGCCTGCGACTGTCGGTCAGGCAGTTCATCGGAAAATGCCGCCTCGCCGGGAAAGGTGTAGTGGTCATCGGTGGCGGGCGGGACTGTGCCGATTTTTACCCCCAGGGGATCCACAATCGGGTCGCCAGCCTGTGGCGGGGCGGCATCCGCCTGCGTCCCGCGGTCTGCAAGCGCCCGATTGTATCGCTCAAGTTCATGCAAAGCCGCGGGATAACCTGTTTCCCATTGATTGCTGGCGGTATTGTGCCAATACCAGTCTTCGTTTTCGGCATCAATAATCCACCAGATGCCCTCATCATCCTGCACCATATTGTCATAGAGCAGCTGTTGGTATTCGCTGAAGGTGATTTCCTGCTTAGCGAGCAGGTCAGCTAATGTCGCAGCTTGATTCTGCATGGCGATAAAGCGCTGGGCAGCTTCACGGATGCGCGGGTCAAGCTGTGGCGCCGGCTCATTCGCTTCGACATCCGCGCCAGCCACAAACTGAAGGTCTTCGGGACGCGCCAGAAAAGGGGCGGCCGGCTGCGGCGACAGCGCCGGGGAATCTTCGGGCGGGAGCAGCGTTTCAGACGCGGTCTTCGGGTCTAAGATGGACTGAAGCATCTCTTCGGGTGTGGGTGGTGGCTGCGAGCCTTCAGGTTCAGCGTCGGGCAAATTGCCCTTTGATTGCTCCTCAGACATGGGCGGTTTCTCACTGTGACATGATAATCAAAGCGTTTGCCCCACCAGTATAGCTTATTATCGCGGGCGCGGTAAATATGGGGATGCAGTGCCTGCGAGGCGATTGAGATGACCCTGCTCAAGCGATGGTCGCGTCTTCTTCGACAAGCTCAATCGGATAATTGGCGATGAAACGATAGACGTAGGGATTCCCAATCACCGCCATTTCAGCCATGGTTTTGTCTCGCTTGATGGTAAAGTGAAAAATCTCGATGCAGCGCATGCCAGCAAACCAATGCCGCTTGAGTGTGACCTTGCTTTCGATTTCCCAGCCGCGTGCCAGCGCTGTCAGCAAGTTGTCACCGCCGGCAAATTTTTCCGAGGAGAAGCTCCAATGCTGGGTGGTAATGTCCTGATGCTGGGCATGTAGATCGTACTGATTTTGGTTCATCATCCCGATGGCTGCTCCCGAAGTGGATTTTTATGATGCTATTATAGGCGCGATACAATCAAGCGGCAACACTGCTGCCAGACGCTTAAAGTGATTTTAACAGACAGTCAGGCTCGCCATCAAAAACAATATGAATCCGATTTTGCCAATCAGGTCTAACTATCACCAAGAACAAGGACGTTCAGGCTACCTTTAATGGAAATCGATTAGACCACAGGCGAGCGAATTATGTTATGATTTCGCCAGCGAGACCTCGATAATATCATGGAGTTGGTATGGCGATAAGATATTTATTCATCGTTTTGGCATTCGGATTGTTCCATCTCGCCGCGGTGAGGGCGCAGGAAATCGCGGCAGAATTTGATTACAGCCCAGCGGTCTGCTGGCATGAGACTGAACACAGTCCCGACTGTCTCGCTATGATGCAAGCCTTCCCGCAGCCGGAATTGGAAGACATCCCCGCAGACCATTACACCTTGGGGCATTTTAGCTTTTGGCAGGTCGGCCCCTCGGCCGTCAGCCTGTATCACGCGCCAGGGGGGGCAGTGACGGGTCAGATACCGCCCGGATTTAACTTTGTCAAGGCGATAGACACCAGCATCCCGGGCTGGATTCAAGGGGCTGGCGGTGAATGGCTGAAGCGGGAGGATGCGCAATATGTGCAGCCATCTTATTTTACTGGCAGGCTGCTGCCGGCGGACTGGCAGCACCCCTTTGCGATTATTCTGGACCGCACTGGCATCTACACTTCCCTGCGCCCTGGCGAAAAAGGCAGCGCCGCCAGCGGTTATGTGACCCGCCGTTATGACCTCGTTAATATCTTTGCCGAAGAATATGACGAGGACGGCAGCCTTTGGTATTTGATTGGGCCGCGGCAATGGCTGCGTCAGGAATATGTGGCGAAGTTCGCCCCGGCCAAACGCCCCCAGGGGGTTGGCGGGCATTGGGTGGCGGTTGACCTGTTTGAACAGACGCTCATCGCTTATGAGGACGACCGGCCAGTGTTCGCAACCTTGATTTCCAGCGGCTTGCCCCAGTGGTCAACGAACGAAGGGGTGTTTGCCATCTGGGCGCGGCTGGACCGCGACTCGATGAGCGGCGCCACGGGGGCACCAGATGCTTATGCTTTGCAGGCTGTGCCCTGGACCATGTATTTCGACGAGGACATCAGCTTGCACGGGACTTATTGGCACGATGATTTTGGGTATCGCCGCAGTCATGGCTGCGTCAATTTGAGCATTAGCGATGCCCGCTGGATTTACGACTGGACATTGGAGGCTGAACCCGATGCCAAGGGCGAAATTGTGAATGATGTCTATGTCTTCAGTTCACAGGAATACGCCAACGGATAAGCTCGCCCTTTCCGCGCGGCGCGGCTAAATGCCATGCACCCTGGCTTCATAGCCAATCAGCTGACGGGCACGGTCATAGCTCACCAGCGCGGCTGCGCCTTCCAGCTTTTTGGAGCGCCGCCTGACTTCGGGATAGAAGACTGCCAGCAGGGTCTCGGATTCAACATTGAGATAATTGCGGTCGCTGTTGACAAACAGCGGATGCGCGCCGACAAAATCAGCCGTGACCGCCCGTTCAAAAGCCTGCGTCGAATCATCGCTATGGATAAAAGTCCAATAATCGTAGCGGTCAACGAAAAAGGATGACCACAGCCAATCATCCGGGCGCGATTCGCGTTCAAATGCGCCCGATTGGACAGACTCAAACTCCATAATATGTCTGGCGCGCAGTTGCAGAATATGCTGCTGAACTTCAGCCAGCCGCTTGCGCTGTTCATCCCGTGGCAGCTGAAGGAACGCATTCAGCCGCTCGCGCTTGGTCGCCAGATTTTGCTGAAGGCCGCGCTTCCTGATTGTCTCGTTTGTCCAGACGGCCGGCAAGCGCAGGGATACGCTGGTTATGCCCGCGCGGCGCCAGTAATAATCGGCAATGCTCTCGACCATCTGCTTGGAAAATGAATAGGCATCGGTGGTATGCAGGGGATGATTTTCATCGAGCGGGAAATAATCCAACTGGCGGTCATCACAGCCCCAATAACCGCCAAGCGCATTGATGGAACTGGCCTGCGCGATGCGCTTCACACCAGCTTTGGCGGCGGCTTCAAAGACATGATAAGTGCCAGAGACATTGACATTGAACAAGACTGAATTGGGGTGATGAACTGGGCTGGGAATGGCTGCCAGATGAACAATGGCATCGCAGCCCTCGACCTGTTCGGACAGCGCTTCGATATCGAGAATATCGCATTGGGTATAGCGAATGCCCGCCATCTCGCAGTCTGGCTCGATGCCAATGACCCGCACCTCCCAGCCATTGCGGACAAACTTCTCGCTGATGGGCCTGCCGACAAGCCCGTTGCCGCCAGTGATGAGGACGCGCATGGCTAGCCCTTCATTTTGAAGGCAATCGGCGCAGCCAAATTCAGCGTTGAGCGGTGCTGCAGGGCGCCCGTCCCCTGGTCAATAGCAAAGACCACCGCGCTGTCCGTGTGGCGATTGCCCACAATCAGATAGTCACCGCGCGGGTCAATCATAAAGGCGCGCGGCCAACGTCCCCGCGTCGATTTGTGTCCGATGAGAGACGGCATGCCAGCAGCATCCAGGGCGTAGATGACGATGGAGTCATGTCCGCGATTTGAACCATACAAGAACTTGCCATTGGGATGGACATGCACATCGGCGCAATAGTTGGGTTTTGTCGGGTCGGCGGCATAATCGGCCGGCAGAGTCGAGACCGTCTTGCGGTGAGCCCAGGCGCCGCGGTCATCATAATGCCAAGCAATCAGGGTGGAATCCAACTCATTGATGACATACATAATTGGCAAATCGGGATGGAAAGCCAAATGCCGCGGGCCGGCGCCCGCTGGGACAGCGAGGGTCGTATGCAGGCTGAGCCTGCCCTGTGCCGTATCCAGAGCATAAACATAAATTTTGTCAGTTCCCAAATCCGGCACCAGGGCAAAGCGATTGTCGGGCGTCGTCAGAATCATGTGCGGATGCGATTCACGCTGGCGGTCGGGGTTGATGCTGTGTCCATCATGTTCAATCATTTCGCTGTGCGGCTGCAGCAGGCCGTCCGCGCCAATCGGATAGACGCGGACATTGCCGCGCTTGCCCTGAACCGTGTAATTGACCATCAAGACATTTTTTTCGCTGGCTTCGACCATAATATAACAGGGGGATGTACCCGCCGCCGGCAGACGATTGAGCAGGCTTAGCTGACCGCTGGCGGCGTCAAGCGCGAAGGCAGCCACGTCAATGTCGCCATCCATGGTAGTCGCATAGAGATATTTTCCCTTGGGATGAAGAGCCAGATAATGGCATTCGCTGATTTCCCTGACTTGCTGAACGATGTTCAGGCGGCCGGTGGCATCATCGAGTTCGGCAACTGTGATGCCATAGCCGTCATTTCCTGAATTGGCAATATAAACCCGTGCTGCGCTCATCGGGACTCGCTTTCTGATTGAGATGATGGATAGGAATCAAGTGTAGCTTAGGATGAAGGGTTTTGCCACAGAGGACACCGAGAATCATCTTGCAGCGCTGCTTTTCTCGGTGTCCTTCGACTTCTTCAATACACTAGCGCGAAGCCACCTTGGCATACTGACGGACAGCCAAAGGCATAAACACCAGAAAGATGCCGAGGATCCAGGCCAGCGAGATGGCGATTTCATCCGGGTTGACTGTGCCGGTCATCAGGTCGCGCACGGTGCTGGCGATGACGCTGAGGGGCTGATTTTCGGCAAAGGGCCGCAGCCAATCGGGCATAGTCATGGTCGGCACAAAGATGGAACTGGCGAAGGTCAGCGGGAAAATCCAGATAAAGCCAGCGATTTGCGCTGATTCGGGGTCTTTGACAAATAGCCCAATGGTCGCAGAAATCCAGGTAAAGGCATAACCAAAAGCGATTGCCAGCGCCACGCCGGCGATGCCGCTCCACCAATTCTCGAAGCGAAAGCCAATCAGCATACCCACCACCACCATGATGGAAACCGTCAAAGTGCCGCGGACCGTATCGGCCAGGGTGCGTCCGGCAAGAACCGCTGCCCGTGACATCGGCAGGGAGCGGAAGCGGTCAATCATCCCGCGCGAAAGATCGACCGAAAGTCCGATGGTGGTATTGGTGGAGGCGAAGGCGATGGTTTGAACGATAACGCCCGGCAGCAAAAAGGTGATATAGTCGCCGCCGACTGAAAATCGGATAGCGCCGCCAAATACATAGGTGAACAGGAGCAGGAACATGACGGGCTGGATGAGGGTAAAGACGAGCAGCTGTGGCTGGCGCACAATATACATCAGATTGCGGCGCGTGATGATGAAGGTATCGGTGAAGTTCCAGATGAAACGCTGCAAAGCGCTGGCATCACCAGCGACAGGCGCAAATGCCACGGATGCCGGGGGTTTCAGGGTTTGTTGGGTCATGGGTTGAGTATCCTTGGTATGACTATGATAGATTGGATGCCCTTTTGGGCAGAAGAAGCGGTCTTGCACGCCGAGACAGTCACCATCAGGCGCTGCGCCGCCGGCCGAAACCGAAACGGCGCTTCTTGGGTTTCTCGGCCTCATCCGCAATCGCCTCGCCAGTGATGCTCAGGAAGACATCATTCAGCGAGGGGCGGCGCAAGTTGAGTTCGGTAATGGCAATATCGCTGCTATCGAGCAGGCGAACGACTTCGGCTATGCTTTGCGCGCCATTCTCGACGGCAATGGTGACACTGCCGCGCACATCATCGGTCTGCGGCGTCTCAAGCGACATGAGCGACAGCAAATCCGCCACTTGAAGGGTATGGTGCGGGTTGGCGACCCTGAGGTCGATAAAATCAGCCGCTAGGTTGGCTTTGAGCGCATCGGATGTGCCTTCGGCAATAATCCGGCCGTGGTCGATGACGACGATTTTGTCCGCCAGTTCATCAGCCTCTTCCAGATATTGGGTGGTCAGCAGCAGGGTTGTGCCATCGGAAACGAGCGCCCGAATCGTATCCCACATGACAATGCGGGTGCGCGGATCCAAGCCAGTGGTGGGTTCATCGAGGAAGAGAATCTTCGGGCGGGCGACAATGCTCGCCGCCAGGTCAAGCCGCCGCCGCATCCCGCCGGAATAGGTTCTGACGGGGCGGTCAGCCGCATCTGTCAGCGAAAATCGTTCGAGCAGTTCAGTGGCGCGCTGCTTCGCCCGACGGCGGTTCATGTGATACAGCTGCCCAACCATCATGAGATTCTCGCGCCCGCTTAGGATTTCATCGACAGCGGCATATTGACCGGCAAGCCCGATGTTTTCGCGGACATGCTGGGGCTGCCTAAGGACATCAAGGCCGACAACCTTGACGACGCCGCTGTCGGGTTTGAGCAGGGTCGTCAGGATGCGAACCAAGGTGGTTTTGCCAGCGCCATTAGGGCCCAGCAAACCAAGCACTTTACCCGTTTCGGCAGCGATGGATACCCCTTTGAGCGCCTCGACATCTCCAAATGATTTATAGACGTTCTCGGCAAAGATGGCATGGTCGTTCGACATGGATGGTTCTCCTGTTCTGAACTGATTATGATATACAGAGACATCAAATCGCATTTTCAAGAGATATATTAAGCCGATTCATCCCTGACTTTTGCGGTGGATACGGACTGGAGCAAGTTCAGCGGGCCTTATATGAAGCATACGGCAGCTTGATGATTTGTCCATAAGAGGCGTATTAGAAATGTCCCTTGTCCAAGGCGGCTTATGGCTCAATGAATATGACTTCAAACAGCTTGCGCCAATTCTTGCCCGTGACAAAAAATGTCCCCGCCTCCGGATTATAAGCGATGCCATTAAGCACGCTGCCCGCGCTTAGTCCCGCCCTTTCTGCCGCGGACAGGAGAGACGAGGCATCAATCAGGGCGGTGATATTGCCGGTGAACTTGTCGATGCGGAAGATATAATCGGTATTCCAGGCATTGGCATAGATGGCATCGCCGACGCATTCCAACTCGTTAAGCAGCTGCGGCGGGATGATTTGTCCGTCCAGGGTAACGGCGCCGCGGAAAATGAGCGCGAAGGTGGCGGCATCGCGCACCGAGAGATAAGAACTGCCATCGCTCATAAACAGATAGCGGCCGTCATAGCAAAGCCCCCAGCCCTCGCCTTCATATTCAAGGCTGCCAAGCGGCTCCAGAGTGGCGAAATCATAAACAAAGGCACGTTCGGATTGCCAGGTCAGCTGGATAAGCTGGTCGCCGACGCGCTCCAGCCCTTCCGCGAAGAAGGCATCCCCCACAGTGACGATTTGCAGCGGCTCGCCGGATTCAATATCAACGCGGCGCAGCGAAGATTGCCCCCGCAGCCCCGTCGATTCGTACAGGAAGCCGCCATCCCAGAGCAAACCTTGGGTGAATGCCTGACTGTCATGCGGGAAAACACGGATGACTTGGGGGATGAGCAGCGGGACTTCGGGCGTTTGCGCCGACAGCGGCACTATCAGCAGTAGCAGAGCGATGCCAACCGCAAAATGTTTCAACATCAGCTTACCTCAAGAGTATCTTATTTTGCGTCTATGCTATCAGGTGCAAAGGATGGGTGGCTAGCCCCTGTTTGCGCGGATGCGATGAGCGGCTGTCGATGCTGTGGCGGGGATTTGGTTAAACCTGACAGAAAAACCATTCAATTTCTATGATTTTCGACGTGGCTGCTGTCAGCAAGCTCCAATATAATAACGCTATTGTGCAATTTGGGTAGTTCTATCAAAAGGATTATATGGATATGACAAGCCTCATCCCCGCTGATTCCGCTATGGAATCTCCTGCCGCTTTGCTGGCATGGGCAAAAGACAATGAAATCGTAGAGATTGACTTGCGTTTCGTCGATATTCGCGGCGTGCCGCAGCATTTTAGCGTGCCGATTGAATCTGTCGACGAAGGCGCATTTGAAGAGGGCTTTGGTTTTGATGGCTCCAGCATTCAGGGTTTTCAGGCAATTAACGAATCCGACATGATTCTGCTGGCGGATTTGAGCACCGCCTGTGTCGACCCCTTCTTTCGGCACAAGACGCTGACGATGTATTGTGACATTTACGACCCCATCAGCCGCGAACCTTATGCCTTTGATGCCCGCGGCATCACCAAACGCGCCGAAGCCTATCTTGTCAGTTCTGGCCTGGCTGATGTCGCTTACTTCGGACCCGAAGCTGAATTTTTCATGTTTGACAACGTACAGTACAGCACCTCCGAAAACAGCAGCTTCTATCGCGTGGATTCCTTTGAGGGCGATTGGAACAGCGGTTCCGCGGATCCCGCCCAAGGTCACATGAACCGCATCAAGATGGGTTACTTCCCGCTGCCGCCGCTCGACAAAACGCATGATATTCGCGCCGAGATGGTCAGAACGATGATGGCCGCCGATCTCGAGGTCGAGGTGCATCATCACGAGGTCGGCGGCGCCGGACAGGCGGAAATCGACCTCAAATACGATTCGCTGCTGAAGATGGCGGACAAGATGGTGACTTACAAATACATCGTGAAGAATGTCGCCGCCAAAAATGGTCTTCATGCCACATTTATGCCCAAACCGCTGTTCGAGGAGAACGGCTCGGGCATGCACGTGCATCAATCGCTGTGGAAAGACGGCGAGCCGCTCTTCGCCGGCGACCAATACGCCGGCTTGAGCCAGATGGCGCTGTGGTACATCGGCGGGATTTTGAAACATGCCCCGACTCTGCTGGCATTCACCAACCCGATTACCAACAGCTACCGGCGCTTGGTGCCAGGTTACGAAGCGCCCGTGAACCTGATTTATTCGGCGCGGAATCGCTCGGCGGCGATACGGATTCCGATGTACAGCAACAATCCCAAAGCCAAACGGGTCGAAGTCCGCTTCCCTGACCCAGCCGCGAATCAGTATCAGGCTTTGCCGGCGCTGCTGATGGCGGGCCTCGATGGCATCAAGAATCAGATTGACCCTGGCGACCCGACGAATGTCGATCTTTATGAAGAAGACGTGGCCACACCCGTCGTTCACGGCAACTTGGGCGATGCCCTGAACGCGCTGGCATCCAACCACGATTTCCTGCTCGAAGGCGGGGTCTTCACCAAGGAATACATCGAAAGTTACATCGCCTACAAGCAGGTCAACGACCAGGATGCGGTGGCGATGCGTCCCCATCCTTACGAATTCGAGCTTTACTTCAGCATCTAGCTGACAGGGCTGCCGATACGATTGATTTGGGAAAGCCACCCGAAGTGGGTGGCTTTTTGTTTTCTACTGCTTGTATTCGTTCGGCAAATACTTATTGCAATCGAGATACGCACTATTTACTCGCCAATTATCGTCATCATGAATCAGTACATAACATATCCTAAGATAACTCCCCGGTTTCCGGTCCAGATCAGTGATGACGGGGCGCCGTTCCAACTCGACGACAGCGTACTCTTCGGTTAAATTAACAACCTTAAAGTAAAGTCCAATTGCATGAGGTAGATAGCTACCATCACAGAGACCTCTATTACAATGATGTATCTGCCTTTGCAAGGCCTGTTCTGTAACCACGTTTTCCAATATACTGGTATTCCCTGTGAGTTCAGCCAAACCCTCTCCGAAGTAATATGTTTCCATAACCGATCTCAGTTCATCACGGTTTATACCGCCTATTAAAAATGGTACTCCATAGCTAATATGGCACAGCCAAGTCGCAATTATAAAACCTATGATCACGCCTACAGATACCAGACAGCCTGAGCTTGGACGAGATGTGGTTTTATCCGTGATGGTCACTTCTTTGGATTTGGTTTTTGACATGATGAATTAATCCTTGGAAACCCTTGACCCATCTTATTTCAGTATACGTTGCTTCCTGAAATTCTGTAGGATCATACAAATTTTTCGCGGGTTTTGCACTTCGATTGGCATGATATCCGATGGTAAAGGCTATACGTTCCTCTTCCGTATGTAATTCCTGATATTTTGGTGATTGCATCGCTATTGCTACTTCTGCTGCGATGTAACCAAGGGTAGGCTCGTATCTTTCTTGAAGCCCTTGCAAACTCTGGCTCGCAAATCGAGGGAGTTCTATTCTCCAAGCTCCATATTCTTCATTTGTCGGTGGAATGACCTTGACCGAAAGTTTTCGAGGAGTTATTTCACTGCCAGCAAACATTTCTATGGTATGGTCTCCCTGCGAAAAAGGGATGTGATCTAAAGTTGCTGGCATATCATAACCAAGCATCGGAAGATACATGTTCATGCCCAACTGTTCTGAATCTTCTTCGATATTGGCTATTGCTTTGCGGTTTAGAGCGCCTATTCCAAGTGAAGGATCTCCATCAATGACTGGAATAGGAGGCAAGTTTAATTGCCCTAATATGTATGAGGGCAGGTTGGCAAGAGCTTTAAACTGATCCAAATTGTGTTGATATACAGGATTATCTGCATTTTCCAAACTACCGGGAGCCTGTAGTTCTCGATAAATTATAGTGAATACCAACGCGCTGTACAGCGACGAGTCTTCAACCCCATATTCATTAGCAACATCTTCAAGAAAAATGACGGTTGCCGGATCCAAGAAGAACTCGCTTACTAACCTTGAGTCTATGTTTATTACATCCTGAAACATGAAATACTCCGGCGGATTGCGCCTGTCCGCCTGCGCCTGCCGCCATGAACGACCCTCCAATTCCACATATTCTTCCGCCGTTGACGGCGCTGCTTCATAGCTGCCTTCCCCCTCATGGACAAGCACCATACGCCCTTCGCCACGAATATACACATATTCGTAGCCGAGCGGCGTTACGACCAGCAGCATTTCCGCGCCTGCCTCAAAAGCCGTCCGCAAGTCTGCCTCCGATGCCTCTCTGCCGTTGGGATGATTATGCACGAAAATCAGAGCCTGCCCCTGAAACGCGGCCACTTCTTCTGCCTGCAAACCCACATATTGCTGACCACCAGCCCCCAGAACACCCATTCGGTTGAGCAAGACCCGACCCGTGGCGGCATCAATGACCTGCAAACTTTCGATGGCATCGTCCGCTTGATCGGCTAGGGCCTCTTCAATACGTTGATTCCACCACCTAGCGCCAAAGACCGGCAGACCTTCTATCGAGGCGTCCGCTCGGTCTTGCATGATGCTTTGCCAGGTCTCCCGCGCTCGTTGATCCGACTCTTCATCCCAGCCCCATTCAGCGAAGCGCTTCATATAATCGTCAAAGGAAATCCACTCTGGCATCCCTTCGACTTTGAGGGCGATTAACATACTGCTCACTAAAGAATCATCTTCAGTGCTTAACAGATAATTAATTTGCAGTTTCTGACCTTCGCTGAGCGGTCTGTTGGCTGCTTGCTCAATCGGCACAGCCCTGTCGGGAAGCGGTACGAAATTAACCAGCCCAAGTGCGCTGATGTCGGGTTGATATTCCATATCCTGCGGAAAACCCGACAACAATGTCTCGCTTGAAGGCGTCTCGGGTTGTTTCGTCTCCTGTTTCTTGGTGTCCGATACCTCCTCAACAGGATTTTGATGCTCATCTGCTTTGTGCTTGTCAAAAGCTGTGTATATGACAGTGGGTATGGGGCGCTGGCGATTTTGTGGATGGCTCGGATGGGTTTCTGGCAAACCGACGACTTCTTTATCACCTGGATCAAAATCGTCCGGCACCTTGCTGGGGTGGTTGACAATGAATTTCTCGCCGTCGTAAATGATGGAGCCTTCGTCATCAATTGAAATTCCTCTGAATGGCATAATCCCTCCTTGCCAAATATCGAGCAGGTTTGTGAAGCGGGGATACACAGCTTGCCCTGTCAAGCCACTGTGCATCCCCCATCGCAAAAGATGAAGCTAGACCGTTCCCCAAGCCGGCGCGTCGCTCATTGCCGGCTGCAAGGTGGCGCTGAACATAATGGCGCCACCGCTTGTGATTTGCGGACGGTAACTCCCGACCAGGAATTCCCCAGTGTATTTGGGATCGTTTTGGGCTGGGGTCGTGTTATTGCCGACCTGTACTTCCAGCGAGACCCGCTTGCCAGCAGCAAATGCACCCTGAATAACAGTATGGGTGC
>DAOUKA010000055.1:0-20373 GCA_034421915.1 Anaerolineae bacterium | reverse complement strand
CCATGCCGAGCCACAAGGTCGAGTATCAACTCCCCGATCCAGTCATCGCCAATCAAAGCCATCAAGCCAACCGGTATGCCGAGCCGATGCAAAGCCAAGCCGGTGTTCGATACGATGCCACCGGTGGATACCGACAGCGACCCAAGCTCGAATACCTTGCCGGCATCAACCAGATTATCTGGCTGAAGCATGGACATCTGCGGCAGTAAATCCAGGGACAAATGGCCGGCTACAATCACATCACAGGGCATAACAGCGCTCAATCCAGCACTTCGGGAAGGCGCTTGATGCCCGCATCGGTGAACAAATCGCCCTCATCAATGCTCATTGTGCTAAACTCGGACACGACTGCCCCTTCCGGCCCGCCCTGAAACCAATGCCAGGTCTGGGGCGGCAGAGTGTATTGGTCGCCAGGTCGGAGGACAATCTCGTGCCAGACGGTATAGCTGTGGCGGCGATGTTCGGGCGGCTGGGCGCGGGGCTGTGCCGTCGGCTCGCCCTCGACATAAAGATACAATTCGCCCCAGCGACAGCGAAAGGTCTCTTCCTTGCCTTCATAATTCAAGGATGGGATTTCGGGATGAAGATGCTGCGGGCAGGTTTGTCCGGGCAGCAGCACTAACTCTTTGGCGCAGCAGCGTGCCGTATTGACATAGGTCACCAGCGCCAGTCCAGTCGTTTCAAATTCGCCCAGGCCAAGGTCAGCGATTTCGATATTGGCGCGTTCGGCAGCGCTCAAGACGATGCCCGCCCTTTGCAGATACCCGTAGGCAAGGTCCTGATATTTCTTGAGATCGTCTCGTGATATTGCCATCTGTCTTCACCCTGTCTATCCGATGTCATTATGATGTAGATTTTCTTAACGATTGCGCCATTGCCAATATTCTCCGAGATTGGTATACGGCACGGTGGATTCAATTGCACGAGCCATATCCGATGTAAGATAATTCATCCAGTAATCATCGAATATGCTCTTTCCTTCAGATGCGAACACACCGTTTCCGTTCACAAGATCAGTAATACGATGGACGGATCCAATATTCTTGGTATTGCCGCTACCAGGTCTATCGGTTGCCAGCTTCCATTTTTCGTGCAGCAAAAATACAAAGTCGTGCGCAACTGATTGAATATTATTTAAGTCCGTAAGTTTATAAATTCTTCTTTCATCAATTTTTATGACACTCCGAGAATAAATAATGCCGAGTACATAATGATAGCTGTAGTCTTGGTAAGGAAACGAGATATTCTTGGTTGAATTTCGTTGTCGAAAATATCCTGTAAATGCTCCCAATGTAAATCCACTCACTCGATTCGTGCTAACACGATAAGTTGATTTCAAATCAAGTGCTATCTTGGTACGATCAGCAGCAATAAATGTGATGTCAGGGTAATAATTTTGATGTTCGGTTAACTGCAATTCATAGTCATATTGCTGAGCAAATAAATGAAACAATGGAAACAGCATTAGCTCAATGAGCTTCGAAATCACTTTGGTGTCATTTGAAATTGTATAAATATTTCGATGGGTATCTATGAATCCTTTGACAACCCAATCTCCAATATCGGTGGCAAGAGCAGATTGAAAAAGTGGCAAATATTCACGCATCTGTTGCTCGAATTCGGACATCGCTCACTGCCCAATCAACAGCACTTCACTGGATTTTTTGTTCTTCGACAGCACATACTGATAATTTCGATAGCGCTCAATCCGAACATCCGACTTGACCTGTTTTAGGAGCTTGATTAACTCGGACTCGGATGGAACGCCATCACTTCGATAGGATACGACCAGAATGCTATCCGCGTATTTGTCAAAAACACGTTCAAATGCGCTGTAAATCCGATTTTTGTCAGCCCAATCATTCAACTGAGGGAGCAAGCGGCGATGTTTTGATGTCATATCAATCTGCTCCAGCCAATGCTGATAATTCGTGAGTCCCTCCAAAAAATGGTAGAAGTCCCGATAATCCACCGCGACACCTTTTGCCGAGATATACGGCGGATCAAGATAGATCAAATCAAAATGTCCTTCAATATCTAAGACATCTCGATTGAGCGCTTTATTGGCTTTGCCGTTGTCAAATACAGCTAAATTGGCTTCCGCGACAAATTGCCGAAACCACTGCTCAAAGGGTTTGTCCCAACTCGTTTTGTTGCCGAATGACCGTTCGACTTCAGCCCTGCGGATATAAAGATTCTTGCGATGAAACAGGTTATAAGGGCGTTTGACAATACAGGATTGAGCTAAGGCAAAAAAAGCCAACGATTTTTTGTACTTGTCGTCTATTTGATGGATATTCGTAATCACGCGGTCAAGCCAGCGATTTTCGTCATCTGTAAAATAAATATCCGCAAATGTATCGGCAATCAGGTTTGGATAAGAGATATCATGCGCCGCTAGTATCCAATCCAATTCGTCGTTTGTCAGTCGTACTCTCGAATTTTCAACCAGTGCCTGCCCAATCCAGTAATTAAACCGCAGATAATCGTTATAAGTTACTTGTTTATTGGCTTGTTTCAGGCAATAAGCAATTGTTCCAGTACCGCCAAAAGCATCCAGACAGGTGTCAAAATGTAGTTTCGATATGTTGCTCCAAATCCAATTCGCAAGTTTTGCTTTACTGCCTTGATAACGAGTGCTGGGGAATTTGCCGGTTAGGTGCGGAAACAGGGATAGTTGCTCTGTCATTCGATGATCGATTCAATAAAGTCGCTGATTTTGTCATTATAGCAGATACTCTGCCCCTGCTTTAAGAATCACAATCCATAGCCTCAAGCGTGATGAGACAGCGCTGATTCACTGGCACCTGCGTATATTCATGGTAATCGCCATTCAGCCAACTGACGATAACCCGCTCAATCCGGGCATCGCCCAAGCCAAAATGCAAGACCAACTCATTGCCCGCGCCCAAACTCGACCCGGACTTGAGTTCACGCATCTGCGACAGTCCCGCGCTGCTCACCACCTGCACGCGGGTCCCAATCGCATCCCGCGGGATGCCGCCACCGCCTTCAATCTGAAAGGCAACCCAGTTATGATTTGCGCCATCAGCAGAATGATTGCGGAAGAGCCGATGTCCACTATCCCAATGAGCAAGCGCAAAATCAACCCGGCCGTCGCGGTCAAAGTCGGCGGTGCTGAAGCCCATGCTAGGATAACTGGCATCGGCAAATAAATTCTGTTCTACTGCCGAAAAAGTCCCATCGCGGTTATTCCGATAGAGCATATCCGGATAATCAAAGTGCATGCCCGCTTTGCCATAAATAGGCGATATGCCAGTCGCCGCCAAATACAAATCCAGCCAGCCATCATTATCATAATCGAAGAAAGCCGTCCCCCAACCCACCGCCTTGCCAGTGCGATAAGCGACGCCCGCAGACTCGGTGATATTGACGAAGCTGCCATCGCCCTGATTCTCCAGCATGACCATCGAGCGCACCATATTGGAGAAATAAAAATCCAAATCGTCATCGTTATCATAATCGCCAGTCGCCAGCCCCATACCATGCACGACCGCATCGGCGCCGGATTCTGCCGAAGCGTTTTCAAAGCACCAGCCGTCACAGCCCGCGCCGTCGTTGCGCCACAGCACGTTGCCCAAAGCATTGACCGCCTTGTCGTTGACCACATAAATATCGAGGTCGCGGTCGTTGTCATAATCGACCCAACTGACCGAAAAGCCCGCCCCCAGCAAGGGCTCGAATCCCAGCAAGCCCGATACATCAGTAAAGCTGCCATCGCCATTGTTGTGATACAAGACATCACGGCTGCGCACAAAATCCGAGAGTTCGCAGGCCGGAATGCAAGACCAGTTAGTCACATAAAGGTCAAGATGACCATCGCGGTCATAATCCCCCCAGGCGGCAGTTGTGCCTTTGCCGATGTCGCCCACGCCAGCCTCAGCTGTTACATCGGCAAAACCGCCAGCGCCAAGATTGCGATACAGCCGATTCGCGCCCATGTTCAGCACATACAGGTCGCGCCAGCCATCATTGTCGTAATCTGCCCAGACCGCGCCGCCGCTTGGCACTTCGGGAATACCGAGCATATCGGAAAATTCAGATACGGCAAATGTGCCGTCCCCCTGATTGCGATACAGGACATTGGGGTCCAGATTGCCAGTCACGAAGAGGTCAACCCAGCCATCATTGTCATAATCCGTCCACGCCTGACCGGCCGCCAGATAGCCATTGTCGTAAGGTCCCGGCGCACTTTCATCCCAGATGGCGCGGTGAGTTGCCGTGACACCAGCCAAATCAGAGACATCATGGAAGAGCATGGCGTCGTTTAATGCAAAGAGCAAGATGACCAGCGGCAGCATAGCCAAGTCCCTAACTCGCGCCGGCGATTTGACCATCGCGCAGATAGATGATGTCATCGACATATTCATCCGCAATCGGGTCATGGCTGGACAGCAGAATAGATACCCCCTCCTGGCGCACGAACTTCCGCAGTATCGCCAGTATCTCATGGGTAGTTTCGCTGTCGAGTTCACTGGTCGGCTCATCGGCAAGAATCAAGCGGGGAGATGTGACCAGGGCGCGGGCAATCGCAACCCGCTGCTGCTGTCCGCCCGACATCTCATAGGGACGATGGTCAAAATAATCCAGCAGACCCACCCATTCCAGGCTGTCAAGGATGCGGCGGCGGCGTTCGCGGCGCGGCACCCCTCCCAGCCGTGCCATCACATCGAGATTCTCATAGGCAGAAAAGCTGGACAGCAGGCCCATCTGCTGAAACACAAAGCCGATTTCCTCTCGCCGCCAGCGTGTTCGCTGAGTTTCATCCAGAATCGAAATATCAACGCCTTGTATGTGGATAGTGCCGTTGGTCGGGCTATCCAAGCCGCCCAGGCAATTCAGCAGGGTGGTCTTGCCACTGCCCGACCGTCCGCGCAGGGCGACAAACTGCCCTTGCCGAATCTCAAAGGAGATTTGCTTCAAAGCGTGAACATCGCCTGAATTCGAGGGGTAGATGCGCCCGACATTTCGTGCTGAAATTGCCTTTTCAGCGCTCACTATTCATCCCTTTCCGCCTTCGCCCTCTGAATCTGGATAGGAGGCCTTGAGGGGCGCTGCCATTATCGCCGCGGATTTCCCGCTCAATCTGAATTTCACTTTGAGATGAAGTTTCTTCAAGATTCTGCGCGGGACGAATCAGCAGCCCCTTTTCTGTTACTTCCATCTCGACGCGGTTCTCAATAGCCAGCTGTTCACGATAAGATTTGGGAATCTGCAAGCGTCCAGCTGAATCCAGCACAATCAATTCTTCAAAATGCTCGGCTGGCGAAGTGGCTTCTGTATTTGCCGCGCGCCGCCGTACTGTTTCGCTGGCGAGTTTTCCATCGCGGATGGCGACAACGCGCCCGACATGTTGGGCAATCTCCGGGTCATGGCTGACGATGCAGATGGTCAAGCGTAACTCCTCATTCAAGCGCTGGAACAGGGCATAAACCTCGTTAGAGGTCTCGGAATCGAGTTCGCCGGTGGGTTCGTCTGCCAGCAGCAGATTGGGTTCGTTCGCCAGCGCGACGGCGATGGCGGTGCGCTGCTGTTCGCCGCCGGAAAGCTGGATGGGTTTATGGTGATAGCGTTCTGCCAGCCCGACCTCATCCATAAGCTGCCGCGCCCGTTTGTCCACTTGTCGTCCGGTGCGTCCTGCAAGTGTCATAGGGAGCTTGATGTTGTCGAGGGCAGAGAGGTAAGGGATGAGATTGCGGCTTCCCTGCTGCCAGACAAAACCGACTTTTTCCTGTCGGTATGCCGTCAGTTCACGTACCGAGAGCTTGAGCAGATTTTGACCATCCACAATCACCTGACCGGCAGACGGGCGCACCAGCCCGCCCAGCACATTCATCAGGGTGGTCTTGCCACTGCCGCTCGCTCCAACGACGCCGACCAGTTCGCCCTGATTGACCGTCAGGTCAAGCCCTTGCAACGCCAGCACCTCAATATCACCGACCTTGAAAATCTTGACCAGGCTGTCACAAATGATAAAGGCACTCATCAGAGCGATTCTCCTAATTTCACTGCCTGGAAGATGCGCATTCGGCGCAGGATGACCAGCAAGATGACCATGATGACCAGAAAAGTAGCCACAAACAAGGCAACAATCTGGGCAATCTCTGCCCATGCCATCGTCACAACATAGGGTGGGACAACCCCTTCTAAGCTGCTGACAAACTGCATGAAGGGGATATAAAGCACACTGACCAGCAAGCCAATCCCAACCCCCAGCGCCAATCCCGTCAAAATCAGCAAGCCCAGTTCCCAGGCAACCGAGACCATCATCGACGATTGTGACAATCCAATCGCCCGCAGAATCCCAAGCTCAACATAACGGCGCTGATACGAAAAGACGGTGTATAACAGGAAACCAATCATCGTCGCCATCGACGAAGTGATAAAGCCAATCGACAGCAAGCCAAACAAACCCTGCCGTTCCGGGCGTGCCTGTTCGCGTTGAATGCGTGAAAGCGGCTCGTTAATCAATACACCAGTTGCACCCCGCGAAAACAATGCCCGCCTGAATTCGCGCTCATTAAATTCAGGCGCAATTCGCGCGATAACGTGGTGCGCCAGTTCCAACTGCGCCTGTTCAAACAGATAATCGAGGTTGCCGACAAACAGCGCCCCGTCATCTTCCAGATACCAGCGCGGGAAATAATCCAGCATGCCCGCAATTTGCAGGTTGATTTTGTACACCTCGCCAGCGCTGCGGACATCCAATTCCAGCAGGTCACCGATTTCCAGCGCACGTTTTTCCATGAACTCCCGCGATACCAGCACGGTATCAGCTTGCGCTGCCAGGACATTCATCAGATACCCCAACCGAATGGGCGCAAAGTCGGGACGCCAGAAAATCACCGGACCCAGTTCTGCTCGATCTACACCAATAAAGGTGCCGCTCACACTGCCGGAGGTCAGCCGCGCCGTTGCCGTATATTCGCCAAGGCGGGTAGCCGACTCGATATGAGGCATGGAGGTGAACTCGGAAATGTGCATATAAGCCGGCGGCGCATCGCTGTCAGCCCCCGCTCCTCCGGGGAAACTGCCGGTGCTTTGACTGAAGACCCGCACCGACATATCTGCCGATACCCGGTAAAACTGCTGTTCATACAGATAGCGGTCAATCGTGCGAGCGAATGAGGCGGTATAAATGCCGAGACTGATGGTTGTAACCAGCAGAATCAAGGGCAGATAATAGGCACCGGGCGAGCGCTCCAACTGGCGCGTGACAATCAGCAAGCCTACGCTGTTCGTCCATTGAATCAGCCAAGCCATAAACCGCAGGATGGGCGGCAAGAGGCGCAGGATAAACAGCGTCATAGCGAAAATCGTCAAGGGCGGCAGCAAAAAGACAAACGGCTGATTATAGGCATCCTCGATATTTGATGCACCACCTTCAATATCAATCAGCCCGCCTTGCTGCACAATCTGGTAGTAAAAATAGCCGATGATAATCAGCAGCAGAATATCAACACCCAAACGCTGCCACCAGGGACGAGCCAGCAAGCGCGATTTGTCCATCTTGTAGCTGATGATGGTATGACGCGCGGCGCCAATGGTCGGTACGACGCGAATCAGGATGGTAAAGAGCAGCGCCAGGGCGGCGGTTGTGACGATGGTGGCCGGAAAGGACACGATAAAGCTGTCGCCCCAACGGAAGTCCATGAAGCTGCGGGTTGTGCCGATTAGCTGTGTGAAGGCGGTCGCCAGGAACGTGCCGATGACCAGGGCGATTGCGCCCATGATAATGCCTTCGACCATCGTCAAGCCAACTACCTGAAAAGGCGAGGTGCCACGGCTGCGCATGACAGCCGTCTCATTGCGCTGACCATCCACCACCAGACCTACAAGCATAATCAGAAAGATGACGAGCAGAACAACAATCGGGATGCTGAAAACGGTCAGGGTAAGCGTCAGGACAGTGACAATTCGCTGGTAGGGTCGGAGTTCTTCGACCGGGGAGGCTTGAATATAGGTGCCGGGCAGATACTGGTCGGCTATTTTTTCGGTTTCATTATGGCGGGCAATAAGTTCATCGACGCGACTGGTATTGACGCCGCTGCCATCGGTGACCAGATACCAGACGCCGAGGTTAATTTCGGCATCGGTGTAGGGGCTGAGGCGGTTGAGATACGTTTCTTCGTTGATGAGGAGAATGTCTTCAAAGACATTCGGACGATAGAACCAATAGGGATCTTCGTCGTCGCGCGGTCGCCAGATGCCGGCGACGCGGATAGTAGTGATTTGCAGGGCATCGTTCGCTTCCAGTCGCCAATTATAACCACTGTAGTATTCGCCACTTTGAATCCCGAATTCGGAGGCAAACCCTTCGTGAATCATCACCTCGACAACGCTATCTGGCGCGGGGTCCGCAGGGGTTGGATAGTGTCCTTCCACCAACTCGACTTGCGCCTCGATATTTTCGGTGGTGCCAAAGCTGACATAATCCAGTGAGCGGTTTTCATCGCGGTAATTGGTTTCGCCGGCGGGATAAAGGCGGAAGTTCTGCGTTTCCAGATGGCGCACAATCATGGTGGGATTCAAGCCGAGTTCGGCGCCGCCGCGTTCGCGCAGGAAACGGTCTAATTCGATGATCGCCTCCCAATCAACCGGTTGGTTCCATGAGCCGATGTAACTGAACAAGAAGGAAAAAGGCGGGCGATTAACCCGATCGGTGCCTTCGCTGAGACGTTCGGTCAAGATGCGAAAAGCCACCGACTCGGAATAAACCGGTATGGTCAGGATAAGCGCCACGGCGACGGTCAGCCCGATAATCGTTGCTGCCGCCAACAGGCGCTGCGCCAGCAGGCGCTTGACAGCGATGATGAAAATAGCTCGGATTCGCAGGATTTGCCGCATCATGGACCAATGACCGTTTGATTCTCTTCAAGCCCTTCGAGGATTTCGACTCGCCCGCCGCCTTCCAGACCCAGCCGCACATCCACACGCTGCTGTAGGCTGTCACGCTGAACAACGACGAAATCGCGCCCGCTAAACTGACGGATTGCCGATGAGGGCAGCCACAGCACATCCTCGCGCTCCTCAATAGTCACCGTGAAAGCCATCCGGTCGCCGGCCTTGAATTCTCCCGGTTCCGGCTGTGTCTCAAAGGCGACGTGGACGAACTCGTCGGTGCTCAAGCCATAAGGCGATGGCAGGCTGGCAATCGTGCCGACATAGACATTGCCCGGAATGCCGGCACGCTGGATGGTCGCGGGCATGCCCTCCGTCAATTCAGCCAAGTCATCCGCCTTCATTTCATCCGTAATCTCCAGCACTGACAGGTCGGCAATGACCGCAATCGGTTCAAAGGCAATCATCGGCTCACCTGGATCCGGCGAAAAGTAGATGACCCGCCCGGACATGGGCGCTCGCAAGTCGGCTTTGGCAATGGTTTCCTTGATTTCGTCCACCCGTTTTTGCGCTCGCGTTACATCAAAGCGCAGCTGCGGGTCAACGCCTTCGGTCAATTCGTCTATCGCCACCTGAGCCAGGTCGCGCTCGATGGTCAGCAGTTTGATATTGAGTTCATCGTCATTGCCTGGCGGGTCGGTGGCTTGGGCAATGGCATGCTCCAGTCGCAGTTGCGCCATATCAAGATGCAGCTGCGCCCGTTGGCTGTCAAAGCGAGCCCGATTGTTGGCAGTGTCAAAGATGGACTGCGCAATCGCCAGTTCTTCTTCTGCCGCAAGCAACTCGGATTCCAATGCCGATGTATTCAGCCGCGCGAGAACATCCCCTTCTGTCACCTCATCGCCAGAGGCGACAAAAGTTTCCAAGACGCGCCCATCAATCTGAAATCCGATTTCTGACGTAACCAACGGGGTAATCCGCCCGAAAAAGCGGCGCTCATAGACAATCAGTCCGCGCTCAACCTGATACACGGGTTTTTGGGGGATAATGGGCGTCGGGATGGGCGTTGGTTCGCCTTCGATAATGGCATCGCCAAAGGTCGCCTGAGAAGCACAGCCGGTCATCAGCAGCAAACCCAGCGCCAGAATCATAAAATATCGCACAGTAACCCTTTCTTGCTAAATGATGTATATGTCGGCAATCTATCAAGCAACATTTGTCGGATTGACTCAAAAATTTTCTATCAACCGCGTTATTATACAAAATCCTGATGCGGATGCCAGCCACGCCCGAGCAGTATTAGTCGGCTTCATCCGCCAGTTCAATCGCCGCCGCTTTCTGTTGCGCTGCGCGGATGCGCTCTATATCGAATTTGGCGCCGCGGTCGAATTTGTAGATGCCGTTTTGTTCCTGATAAATATCGGTCAACTGGGTATAGCAATAAGCAAACATATTGACATCATCAAGCAAGATGGCGCACAATTTTTCAAAGCGGTCATAAAATTCTTCCAGGTCTTGCGGGCGCTCTCCATAACCCCAGGAATCCTCATCCTCTTTGACATCCGGATTCCACCAGATACCGCCAAATTCGCTGACAAAATAAGGCTGTCCGCGATAGGGTATCGACCATTGGATATTGCCGACAAGGCGCTGCGGCAAGCCCCAGCCAGTCGCATCGTTGAGAAAAGGTTTGCCTTCTGCCAGGCCGGCATGACGCTGACGGAAGGTCTGCGGGTCTTGCGTGTAATCGTGGCTGTCATAAACATCCGCCTCGATAATGCGATGCGAATAGCCGGAGGTGTCCAGCACTGGACGGGTTGTGTCCATCGCTTTAGTTGCCAAGTACAGTCCACGGGTTACATCATCGAGCATGGTGATATGGTCAGTCAGAGTTTGCCAGGTCTCGTTCAGCGGACACCAGCCGACAATGCTGGGATGCGAATAATCGCGCTCCAGGCATTCCAGCCATTGGGTGATGTAATCGGGTCCGGGGGTTTGATGCTCGCCGTTCAGCGGGCCATTGCCGCCACAGCCCCAATCCCCAAATTCGCCCCAGACGATATATCCCAGCCGGTCAGCATGATAAAGGAAACGTTCTTCAAATACCTTTTGATGCAGACGCGCCCCGTTAAAGCCGGCAGCTATGCTCAACTGAATATCCTCAATCAGGGCGGCATCGCTGGGGGCGGTCATAATGCCATCGGGATAATAGCCCTGGTCAAGCACAAGGCGCTGAAAGACGACCCGATTGTTGATTTTGATTGCCTTGCCCTCAATCGACAGACCGCGCATACCGGCATAGCTTCTGGCGCTGTCCACCAAGTTGCCAGCAGCATCCAGCAGCGAAATCTCAAGGTCGTACAGATGCGGATTACCCACCGACCACAGGCGCAGGCGCTCATCGGGCAGCGGTAAATCCAGGCGCGGGGACAAATCAAACTCGGCTGAACATTCTGCGCTCACAATCTCGCCATCTGCATCGGACAATGCCGCCCGCAGGCGCCATCCCCTGGCATTATTGGTAAGCGGCTGTTCCAATCGAATCATCTGATTGGCAAGGTCGGGCGTGATGCGCGGGCGGCGCAGAGCAATATCTGGCACTGGCTCCATCCAGACGCTTTGCCAGATGCCGGTCGTGCGCACATAGATGGCTCCCTCTGGATCATAAACCCGTGCTTGTTTGCCGCGCGGCTGGGACGTTCTGCCATAATCCCGCGCCCGCAGCACAATCGTGATGTCATCGCCAGCCGCCGCTACCCCATTCAAATCACAGCTAAAGGGCGTGAACCCGCCGCGATGCCGCCCAACCTCAACGCCATTCACCCAGACAGTGCTGTCATAATCCACCGCTTGAAAATGAAGCAGAACGCGCTTTCCCGCCCATTCCGCCGGAATCCTGACCTGACGCCGATACCAGACGGCATTGTAATAATCATGGTTCTCGATGCCGGACAAGCGCGACTCCGGGCAAAAGGGCACCATGATTTTGTCGTTCAGGTCACGCTCCAGCAAGCCGCGATGGATGCCGCTGTCGCCCTGGTCAATCTCAAATTGCCAGATGCCATTCAAACACAGCCACTGCTCGCGGGTAAATTGCGGGCGTGGATATTCACTGCGGGGTATATCTGACACATCATCCTCCTAAAAGTGGCTCGCTGAATTTAAGGGGGCGAACCCGAAAGCACGCCCCTGTTTTCAAGCTCGATTTACTGCCCGAAAAATGCAAAATCTTCTAACCTCGCTTGAGCATCATCCAAGGCCTGCTCCGGCGACTTGTCGCCGATGAAGGCCGCCGACAGTTCTTCGTCCAGGACATTCTCAAAGGCGGTGTTCCAGTTGGAACGCGGTTGAATGACAGCGCTGGGAACAAATTCGGCATATTCGTCGCGGTGCGCCAGATTGTTGTAGGCATCGCTGTTGACAACCGATTTGTTGACGGCAGAGTGACCAGTACGCGCCCATTCGATATTGTTGTCATTCAGGTATTTCAGGAAAGCCAAGGTGGCTTCCAGACGCGCCGGATCGGGATCCAGCCCCTGTGGGATGATCCAGGAGTGGCTGTTTGCCCAGGCAGCTGCTTGACCAAAAATGGTCGGGAAGTTGGACACATAGTAATTCTTCAAAGCGCCTTCCGAGTCAGCGACCTGTTCATCGTAGAAATTGACCACCCAGGTGCCGTTGATATGGCTGCCATTTTCACCATTCAGGAAAATTTCCTGCGCGGCGGTATAATCGACATTATCGGTGATATGGCCAGCATCGCGCAAGCCAAGCAGGAAGTTCAGCGCCGCCATACCGGCTTCGCTGTTGATGTTCGGCAAGCCGTCTTCACTTTCAATGCTGCCGCCCTGCTGATAAACCAGCGACATCCAGTTGCGGGAAAGCCCATTCGTCCACATACCGGCAAATGGCAGACCGGTCGCATCCTTGAATTGCTCTGCCGCCGCGATAAATTCGTCCATGCCGACCGGGATATTGGGTGAGCCATCGTCGTTCAACAAACCAGCTTCGCCCCACAAATCCAGGTTGATATGCCAGAGATGGCCATGCAGGTCGAGCGGGATGCCATAAAGTTCGCCATTCCATTCGACAAAACCGCGTGCGCTGTCGGTCAAATCGTCCGCATCAATGCCAGCTGCTTCAAGAACATCGCCCAGGGGGGTCAGCAAACCGCGAGAAGCATAATTCGGAATGCGGTTGCCGTGTAGCACCATAATGTCCGGGGCTGTCCCAGCAGCCAAGTTGGCGTTCAATTCGGTTACACCGGGCCAATCGACGACGACCGTGTTGACGATTATTTCGTCCTGGGTCGCATTGAAGGCATTTGCCAGCGTTGTAATGATGCCGCATTCGCCATAAGCCGCGGACAAATCTGCGTTGTCGCCAAATTCATCGGTGCATTCGCCAAAGAAGCGCATAAAGGTAATCTCAACAGCATCCTGCCCGGCGACTGGCACAGCGACCAGCGCCAGCAGCAGTGCAAAAAGAATCATCCGTCTTAGTTTTGACATGTTTGAAGTCCTTTCAAACTCATAAATTGACAATAAACAGCAAAGTTCCCAACAAACGAAACCCGATAAATACTCCTTTCTACTTGATGCCGCTGTTAATCGCAATGCCGCTAATGATGCGGCGTTGGAACACAAAGAAAAAGATGATAATCGGCATCGCCGTGAAAACCGCCGCCGCCATATCACGCCCGTAGAAATTGACATCTCCCCATGCCTGCGTTACTTTACGCAGGCCGATGACAATCGTGTAGACTTCGGAACTGGTTGCCGAGATGATGGGCCATAGATAGCTGTTCCAGTTGCCGAGGAAGGTAAAAATCGCCAGGGCAGTGATGACCGGCATCGACAAGGGGATGATAATCGTCAGAAAAATCCGAAAACGCCCGGCGCCATCCATCATTGCCGCTTCTTCCAGTTCCTTTGGGATGCCGCGGAAGAACTGCGTCATCAAAAACACGGCAAAGGATGAGGCGATACCCGGCAGAATCAGGGCGAGCAGGGTGTTGTGCAATTCCAGGTTGGAAAACAGCAGGTAGACTGGCAGGAAGGTCGCCTCGAAGGGCACCATCAAGCCAATCAGCACCATGATGTAGAGCGGACGTTTGAAATAAAAATCCAGCCGCGCGAAAGCATAAGCCGCCAGCGAGCAAACCGTCAGCTGCGCCAGGGTATGCGTCGTCGAGACCACTACACTGTTGCCAAACCATTTCCACAGTAGACTGCTCGACAAAATGAAAGTCCAGTTTTCGATTGTGAATGGATAAGGTATCAAACTTGCCAGATTTCGCTGAAGCGCGGGTTCCGGGCGGAAGGATGTAACTACTGTCCAAACCACCGGCAACATCCAGATAAAGGCAAAGATCCCTAAAGCCAGCAGATAGATGCGCCCGCTCCAGCGTTCCTGCTGCTGCCGTTCCCGTTTGAACTTCACGCCTACAGAGCTATGCGCGGTCATAACTAATCCCCTACCCCTTGATCTCGGAACAATGCCAACTGCATGATGGAGATGACCAGCAGAATCACAAACATGATGACCGCCATCGCCGTGCCATAACCCACCTGAAAATACTGGAATGTGACTTCCCAGATGTTGTAGACAATGGTGCGCGTATTGCCAGCGGGGCCGCCTTCGGTGATGACATCGACCTGCCCAAAGATCTGGAAGGAGGCAATCACCTGTAAAACCGACAGAAAGGCGAAAGGTCGCCGCAGCCCCGGAAGTGTAATATGACGAAACTGCTGTCGGCGATTCGCCCCGTCCACTTTGGCGGCATCATACAAAGACTGCGGAATATCCTGCAAGCCAGCCAGAAAAATCAGCATACTGAAGCCCACCGTCCACCATAAGGTAGTGAAGGCTATCACCAAGGTTGCCAAATCTCCCTGGTTCAGAAAGGGAATCGATTCGCCGCCCATATTGTTGAGGAAAGCGTTAATCAAGCCACGGTCGGAAGAGTTGAATACCCGCGCCCAAATCAAGCCAATCACGGTGACCGCCATGATATTCGGCAGATAGAAAATCGTCCGAAAAATGCCAATTCCCCTGATTGGGCGATTCAACATCAAGGCGAATAACAAACCCACAAAGATAATCGGTATGGTCAAAGCAACAAACAGCACCGTCTGTGCGAATGCCTGTTGAAATTGGGTATCCACCGTCAGCAGCCGCTCGAAATTCTTCAGCCCGACGTAGCGGATATTCGTTCCCATGATTTCCCAGCGATGCAGCGAAATGTAAAAGGTCTGGAAAATCGGCAGGATGGTGAAAATGGCATACAGAATCGCAAAGGGCGCAATAAATATGAAGGCGGTAATGGTCTGCTGAATCTTGGGCGGCAGTTTCTCGTGGAAGCGGCGGTAAGGTGCGACAATCGGGTTGAAGATTTCCAGAAAATCCAGCAGGAAATCAACGATGCCACTCACGCTCAAGCTCGGCATCGCAGACGTCACAAATCGAAGACGCGGGTGAGAAAGCATCTTGCGAAGAATCATATTATCTCAAAGTCCGAAATGTATTCTACTAATTTGTGAAGGGATAATAGCATTATTTGTCTTACTGTCAAGCAATCTGCAAAGAATTGGGTTACAGCCTGTTTAGTCGCATACTGCCAACTATTTAACGTTTCACTCTAAAATTGAGCTTGAGCCAAAGCCTCCAGGCGCTGATACTGGCTGATATACAGCCTGTAGTAAAAGCCGTCTCGCGCCAATAATTCATCGTGGGTGCCTCTTTCGATAATGCGATGATTATGAACGACCAGGACTTGGTCGGCATTGCGGATGGTACTTAGTCGATGGGCAATTACAAAGGCGGTTCGCCCTTCCAGCAATCGCAAAAGCGCCTGCTGGATATGAATTTCGGTGCGCGTATCGACGCTGCTGGTCGCCTCATCAAGAATCAGGATACGCGGATCTGCCAGAATCGCGCGGGCAATCGCCAACAGTTGGCGCTGTCCCTGGCTGAAGTTATGTCCTTTTTCGGATACCTGCGTTTGGTAGCCGCGTGGCAACAGGCGGATGAAGGGGTCGGCATTCGCCAGCTTGGCTGCTTTGATGACTTCCTCACTGCTGGCATCCAGGCGACCATAGCGGATATTCTCCAGTACCGTGCCACTGAACAGAAAGGTATCCTGCAAGACAATCCCAAGCTGTTCACGGATGGAATCCTGCTGGACGTGACGTATATCCTGCCCGTCAATGCGGATTTCGCCACGGGTCACATCATAAAAGCGGCTCAAGAGGCTGATGATGGTAGTTTTACCGGCGCCAGTGGGGCCAACCAGAGCAACAGTTTGTCCCGGAGCTACATCCAGGCTGATGTCCACCAGCACAGGTTTTTCGGGCTCATAGGCAAAGCTCACCCCCCGAAAGCTGACCCGACCGCGAATGTCGGACAGAGGCGCGGCATCAGGCGCATCCCTGACAGTCGGTTCGGCATCCAAAACCGCAAAGATGCGCTCGGCACCGGCAAGAGCGGATTGCAGTTGATTGTACACCATCGCAATGCCGCGCATCGGACGGAAGAAATTCATAATATAGACGACAAAGGTCGCCAGGACTCCCACCGAAACAATATCCTGCAATGCCAGCCAGCCGCCCAGCAAAGAGGTCGCTCCGATGGTGAGTATGCTCATGGTTGTGAACATGGGACCCAGCGCCGCCGTAATGAAATCCGCCCGAATCCCGACCTTGCGATAGGCTTGGCTGGCAACCTGAAACTGGCTGATTGCGCCGTCTTCGCGTGCGTATGCCTGCACGGCGCGGATGCCGGTAATGTTCTCTTCCATAACGGCATTGAGCGTGCCGAGTTCTCTCTGCATCCCGCGAAATGCCTTGCGCGTGCGCTCGGTAATTTGTCCGGTAATAAAGAGCATCACGGGCAAAATAATCAGCGTACCCAGCGCCAGGGGCAAACTAAGAAACAGCATCGCCACCATGATGCCGCCCAATGACAGGATGTTGGTGGTGAACTGGATAAGACCATTGGAGAGGATTTGGTTGATGGTCTCGCTGTCATTGGATATGCGGCTCATCAAATCGCCAACCCGATTTCTGTCATGATAATCCATCGACAGCGCCTGAAAATGTCGAAACAAAGCCGCGCGAATATCGGCGACAAAATGCTGACCCACACGAATCATGATGATGCCATGAATCACGGAGACAATACCCAGCGCCAGATATACCGCCAGCATAAGCAACACGCTCTGAAGCAGACCGTCCACATCATCAAAGACGACATAATGGTCAATTGCCCGCCCCAGCAGCGCCGGACCCGCCAAACCCAGCAACGTACCCAAGACGACTAGCACCGCCACTGTGACCAGCCGTTCATGATAAGGTTTCAGATAGCTGGCGAGACGCTGAAGCGTGCCGCGCCTGTCTTTTGCTTTTTCGCCGGTGGGTCGCGCACCGCCCGAACCCCCTATAAATCTGGGGCGTGCGTTGGCTGAGCTTGAGTTACTCATTGCGCAGCACCCTTTCCTGTTGGGCAACATCGCCCAACTGCGACTGGTAAATTTCCCGATAAACAGGGCTGGATTGCAATAGCTGATGATGCCGGCCGCGTGCGGCAATCCGCCCTTGGTCGAGAACAAGAATCTGATCCGCCTTGAGGACGCTGGTAATGCGCTGGGCAATGATGAAAGTCGTGCGATTAAATGCCAGGCCTTCCAGCGTCTCCTGAATTTTGTACTCGGTCTCCATATCGACGGCGCTGGTGCTGTCATCAAAGACCAGAATGCCGGGCTCAATCAGCAAAGCTCTGGCAATCGCAATCCGCTGCTTTTGCCCGCCAGACAGGTTCGCGCCTCGTGACTCGATGATGCTGTCATAGCCCTTGGGCATCGCCAGGATAAAATCATGAGCTTGCGCCGCTTGTGCTGCCGCGATGACCTCCCCCAGCGAGGCCGCTGGATTGCCATAAGCGATATTCTCGCGCACGGTGCCGCTGAACAGGATGGTTTCTTGCAGCACCATCCCAATCTGTGAGCGCAAGGCAGAGGGGTCCCAGTCTCTGACGTTAATCCCGTCAACCCTTATCTCGCCACTGCTGACATCATAAAAGCGCGGTATGAGATTCACCAAGGTACTTTTGCCCGAACCTGTCGCCCCCAGCAAGGCAATCTGCTGTCCTGGCTGTACCTCGAAACTGATATTGTGCAAGACATCCTCGCCGCTTACCCCTTCCCTGCTCTTGTCCCGCCTGCTGTAATGAAAGGATACATTGTCAAAGCTCACTTGCCCGCGAACAGCTTCGGCACGGTGTGGCGCGGCAGCTATTTTTAGGGCTGACTCGGTATCAAAAACATCCAGAATCCGCTCTGCCGATGCTTCGGCACGCGCCGCCATCATCAGCAGATTGCCCAGAAACAGCAGCGGGCCCATACCAATCATCAGATAATTGTTAAAGGCAATCAACTCGCCCAGAGACAAACGTCCCCCCATCACGGACAGTCCGCCCAGCCATAAGATGACCACCGTTCCCACATTGGTCAGGACTTGCAAAAGCGGCATCGCCACCGCCAGCAGATTGCCGACCTCGATATTCCTCTGGCGATAATCCAGGTTGCGCTCGGAAAACCGCTCAATCTCAAATCGATTGCGTACAAAAGCCTTGACGACCTGTATGCCCGCCAGATTTTCTTGCACCAGGGTATTCAAAGCATCCAGCTTTTGCTGGATAATCGTGAACAGACGCGTCGACCGCAGCATCAGGTAGCGAATAAAAATCCCCGAGATGCCCGCCACAGCAAACATAACAAGCGACAGCTGCCAATCGGTGAGCAGCAGCATAATCATACTGCCAACAATCATTAAGATGACACGCAAGAGCAATGCCAAACCCGCGCTGGAAAACATACGCACCACATCGACGTCACTGGATACGCGGGTCATCAAGCGCCCGGTTTGCATCTGATCCAGATTGGCAAAGGACAGGGATTGAATATGCCTGAACAAAGCGTGGCGGATGTCAAATGCCAGCCCCTGCGAAACCACCGCCCGACAGTAGCCCTGCCCCAAGGTGCTCACCGCGCCAATCATGGCAGCGCCAAACATCATGAAAGCACCCTGCAAAATTATATCCATGCTGCGCGGCCGAATGCCCTCGTCAATCATAAACTGAAGCAAGCGTGGCACACTCAATTCCATCGCTACCGGCAGCACCGTCGCCCAAAAGCCAAAAAACAGATACCCGCGATACGGCAACATAAACTTGAAAGTACGAATGAGTGATTTCATTATGAAAGTCTTAACCTCACAGGCGCAGAACCAGCATGGCATAGCTGTGTTCGGGCAAAATCAGTTGGTCGGCGCTTGCCTGCTGATGCTCAATCCGAATCGCATCAGGCGCATCAAAGGTATTGGTCGTCAAGGGACTGGCACCTGATACCGTATACACATCGACTTCCGCAGCCGTTTCAAAACCCGCCAGTCGAATCTCCATCGGCTCATCAACACAGCAGTTCACCACCGAAACATACAAGCGCCGTCTATCAGCATCCCAAGTAGCGGCGGCATTTACCAGGGGAACATCTTCGAAGCCAGGCATATTTCCGGCAGGCGGGCTGGCAAATGTCCCGCTTTGCACTTCGCACCGAACCGCATATCCGCCGCGATAGCGGGTCATCAACTCCAGGACCAGCGTCGACGGCATTTTGATGACCGCAGGCGCAGTTGGATTGTCGTCGATGGACATCGGTATCCAGCCGCCACCACGACCCAGATTGACCGCTTCCCAGCGATACAAGGGGGCGGTAACATAGCAGCCCATGACATTCACCAGATGATAAATCGCGCTGTACTTGATGCGGCTCGCCCGTTGAATGCAGGCATTCATCACGGAAGCGGCATAGAGCGCATCCGCCAGATTGTAGTCTTCGATATAATCCGGTGCCTTGGCGCCGACATAGGTATTCCATTCATCAAATGCGAGCGGCATCGGCTTGGCAGAAAATTCATCCACCATTGCCAGGGTCGCATCCAGCATCCCCGCTACCTCATACCAGGCAGCGATTTTGGGCAGGTAAAGCGTTTCGGGGGCTGGCGTCCGCTCCATTTTCTCGGTGCGGAGCGAATAATAATGCAGGCTGTATTGATCCATCTCTGCGGATGCGATTTTCAAAACCTGCTCGTTCCAATGAGCATACAGATTCGCTGGCACACCCACTCCAATCAGCGTTAAATCGTCATCCACGCCGCGCATGGCTTCGGCATATTCAAGATAGCGTCTGGCGTAGGTTTCGGCATCCACATGGCCCACCTGCCAGTTGCCAAACTGCTCGTTGCCAGCAAACCATAGTTTGACCTCATGCGGCTCGGAATAGCCATTCTCCTGGCGCATAGCACCATAGCCTGTCGTCGCATTCCCATTACAATACTCGACCCAAGCCTGCGCCTCCTCGACAGTGCCATCCCCCATATTGACCGTCAGCACAGGCTCGGCATCAATCAGGCGGCACAACTCGATGAACTCGTCTGTCCCGACATCGTTGGATTC
>DAOUKA010000054.1:0-2119 GCA_034421915.1 Anaerolineae bacterium | reverse complement strand
GGATCTTTTCACCGGGCTTGACCGCCAGCAGGTCGCCGGGCAGCACATCGTCAATCGCTATCGAGATTTCCTCACCATCCCGCAGGAGCGCTGCCGTTTTGGGCTTCAGCCCAATCAAGGTTTTGATGGCTTGGCTGGTGCGGCCTTTGGCGCGGGCTTCCAGCAGCTTGCCCAGCGTGATTAATGTCAAGATGACGGCGGCGGATTCAAAGTAATCGGATTTCCCGACAAGCTCCGAGAAGCCCAATATCATGCCCAAGAGGACAATCAGCCCATAGACATAAGCCGCCGCCGAACCCATCGCCACCAGGACATCCATGTTGGCAGTGCCATTGCGCAGCGATTTATACGCGCCAGCGATGTACTGCCGGCCAAGAACCAGCACCACCGGCGTCGCCATCGCGCCAAAGACAAACAGCCAGATGTCATCCATCAGCCAAGGGAAAGCCTCCATAATGAAGGGAATCTGATGAGCGAAATGACGCGTCATACTCAGGATAGTCAGCGGAATCGTGAACAAAGCGCCAATCATCACCAAGCGCTTTTGCCGCTCGATCTCCGCCTGCCGCGCCTGTGCTTCGGCATCATCTGGCGCATCCATGGCAGTCGCATCAATCACGCCATAACCGGCGCCCTCGACCGCCTGAATCAAATCCTGGCGGCGGGCAACACCGGGGATATAACGCACGCTGGCTTTTTCGGTCGCCAGATTGACCGCCACCGCCAGAACGCCCTCGGTCTTATGCAGCGCACGGACGACATTTTTCTCGCACATGGCGCAGGTCATGCCCGTTATCGGAAGCTCCAGCGATGCCGCGGCAACCCCATAACCCGATTGTTCCAGCCGCGCTGCCAGGTCACTGATTTTGAGCTTCCCCGCATCATAGTGAACGGTCGCTTTTTCCGTTGCCAGATTGACAAGCACCTCGTCAACCCCCGCGGCTTTCTTGAGGCTGCGCTCTACGTTTTTGACGCACATGGCGCAGGTCATGCCCCTGACTGGCAGGGTAATTTTTTGATGGGTCATCCGATAGCCTCCCGACAATGATTATTCATCAGTTTCGATGAACGGGACAGAACCGCAATCGCCGCCCGTGACAGTGGCATCAATCCGAATCCAGACATTCTCCGCCAATTTCCACCAGGGCAGGCCATCCCCGCCCATGGCGCGGGCAAGCGGCTGTGCGCTTTCACGATAGCCCAGCACACCAATAATCGCTGCATTCGGGTCAGGCTGCGAACGGATATACGCGCCCGACTGGCCGGTCGTGAATGTGCAGGGCGCATCAAGCGCCATGCCGGCAATGGGGCTTCCCCCGTCACCAGGACGCGGGCTGACCAGCGAATAAATATCCAGCCCAATCTCGGCTGGATGCAGCAGTAGCTCAATCGGCAAGTCCAGCAAACTGTGATAATCATAAGGTACTGGCGCGGCCGGGCTTTCGCTGGGAAACAGAACGCCATCCTCATCGCGGTCAAGAACGACGCGGCTGACCGACCCGCTCCTCACCTCCACCTCGCCATCCAGCGCCGCGGCCACCGCTTCGCCATCCAAAATATGCACCAGCATGCCAGTCGTGATTTGCGCCTGCAAAAAGGCGGCGCCGCTCAAGTGCAGGCGAGTCCCATTGATTTCAAAGCGGCGCGGGGCGGCATCCTTGGGCGTCTGCAAGAGGATGCCGCTCGGTGGCAAACCATCGCAGGGCGCATCGCCAAAGCCCGAATGAAAGCCAAAACTTTGCAGCGGCAGCCACAAGGGAACTTCTTCCACGGCATCGGACGACAAGATCGGCAAGCCGCTCACATCGCCCGTCAGCAGCGAATCACTGACCCAAGCGACCGTCGTCGGGTCAGCATAGACCTGAACCCAGCGCTGATCCTGGCTGCGTCCAATCGCTTTCAGCGGCGCCTCATGGCTGGCCGTCCGAATCGCTCTGGCGCTGGTTGTCGGGGATGTGCGCAGGTTCGCGCCCCGTTGGGCGGCGACTTTCACATCCAGCAGTGGCGCGGGCATGCTTTGCGCTTCGGGCAGGAAGACAGCCACATCGCCAAAGAACACCATCGCCGCCGCCTGAGCATTCAGATTATCCGCCGGATAAGCATCAAACAGGGCGCGGGC
>DAOUKA010000053.1:0-5495 GCA_034421915.1 Anaerolineae bacterium | reverse complement strand
CAGCGTCAGCGCATCTCGGAGGAGTTGGTCGAGGTGAAGGGCGAGTATGGCGACATCCGCCGCAGCATTATCGTGCCGAGCGAGGCGAAATCGGAGCGGGTGGAGGATTTTCTGATTCCCGAAAAGAATGCCTGGGTGATGTTCAGCGTGAAAGGGCAGCTGGGGCGGACGTTCAGGGATGAACCACCACAAGTGACCACCGCAACCAGAGTTCCGCCAAGGTTCTTGCAGCGCAGTTCAACGGCGCAGACGCTTTATCTGTTCACGGACAGGGGGAACTGCGCCACGATTCCAGTCCAGCAGCTGCCGCAGGTTCAGCAGGCGGTGGATGGCATCCATTTCAGCGGCCTGTGCCAGCTGGCTGCTGACGAGGAAATCGCTGCGCTGCAATGCCTGCCCATCGACCTTGATACGGGTTATCTGTTCTTGGTATCCCAGCGAGGGCAAGTGAAACGATTGCAGCTGGAAGATTTGCCCGGTGTGATGTCCGACCCCTTTGTGGTGATGTCCCTGGCTGAAGGGGACAGGTTATTGACTGGGATGTATTCCAGTGGTGACCATGAAGTTGTGATGACAACGGCACAGGCGCTGGCGATTCGGTTTCATGAGCGTGATGTGCGCCCCACCGGATTGCCGGCGGGCGGCGTGCGCGGCGTCAAGCTGTGGGGAAAGCGTGACCGGGTGGTGGCCGCCTTTCTGGCTGACGATGCCTTGTACACCTGGAACATCACTGAAGATGGCATCGCCAAAACATCGCCGCTGGAGCAGTATCCGACGCAGGGTCGTGCGGGCAGCGGCAACATGACCATGCGGCTGCCGGCGCAAAGCCGGGAAGTGGCGGCGGCGACTGTCGGCCGGCTGGATGACAAGATATTGGTCTTGACGAGCAGGAACAAGGCGAAATATATGCGCTTGGGGCTTGCCGAAACCATCAAGCGGGGACGTGAGGGCGGCAAACAGGTTATTGCCTTGCGAAAGAACGAAAGGGTCGCTGCGGTTGTGGACTATCGCCCGAAAATTGTCACGGCGGAAAATGGCGCAGCCGATGCGCCCAAGCCGGCGAAGGGTGATACCTGACACGACCTCGCAGCGCCCAGTCGAATTGGGCGATTTTCTCCCAATGAAATGACTGACTTGATATTACAGACTGCGGGTGTTAAACTGCCAAGCGGTGCGATGTCACCATCGCTACCTACTTATCCAAACCCATTTTGTAAGGAGCAGTCAAGATGAAGTTACAACTGTCGCGTTCGCTGGTTACTTTACTTCTGTTTTTAGCCTGTGTGACGCTGGTTTTGCTGACACAAGAGACGAAGGCCAGCGATCCTAACAAATGCAACACGGACTGGGATTTCTGCAACTCGGGGACTGAAGCCGAGAATGCGTATTACTGGCGGCTGGGCTGGTGTGCCGCGGCGATTGAACGCGGCGCGGTGTCGGCATCGCCCAGCGCGTGCATGGGTCAGGAAGAGGGGACGGTGACTTTCCCGCCCTCATCACCCGCAAAAGTGCAGCCCTCATCACCCGCAAGGGCGCAGCTTGAGGGGACGCCGGAGCCTTCTCCGCCGCAGCCGTCTCCGCCTCCCTCACCGCCGGATGACAACGCCTGCCATGACTGGGGGGATTTATGCGACTCGGGGACTGAAGCGGAGAACGAGTATCACTGGCGGCTGGGCTGGTGTGTATGGGCTGTTAAGACTGGCGCGGTGTCGGGCTCGGTGAGTGCGTGCATGGGTGAACCAGAGGGGACAGTGTCCCACCCGCCCTGGTCACCGCATCCTGAGGGGACGCCGGAGCCTTCTCCACCGAATCCTAATGGGGGCCCGCCTTCTTCACCGAACCCTGATGGTGGCCCGCCCTCTTCACCGAACCCTGATGGGGAAACGCCTTCTTCACCGAATCCTTCCTCGGACGGGGAGTGGGTTGAGGTAATTGAGCCTCCAGAAGGTAACGTCTGTCTCGTATACACGATTGTCGGGACGCATACATATAAATGTATGGTGTGGGAATCCACTTGGCCTGATCCTCACCCGGAGCCTGAGGAGACGCCGGAGCCTGATGAACCAGCTTAGAGAAAATGCGAGACACGCTCGCAGAAGCATAACATGGTGACCATCGAAGGGCAGGGGCGCTTGTAACGCAGGCGCCCCTGTTTTGCTGTCCCGTTCCAGCGCGATTTTCTACCAAGTGAAATAACTGACTTGACATTAGAAATTGCGGGTGTTAAATTACTGAGCGGTGCGATGTCACCATCGCTACCTACTTATCCAAACCCATTTTGTAAGGAGCAGTCAAGATGAAGTTACAACTGTCGCGTTCGCTGGTTACTGTACTTCTATTCTTAGCCTGTGTGGCGCTGGTTTTGCTGACACAAGAGACGAAGGCCAGCGATCCTAACAAATGCAACACGGACTGGGATTTCTGCAATTCGGGGACTGAAGCCGAGAACGAGTATTACTGGCGACTGGGCTGGTGTGCCGCGGCGATTGAGCGCGGCGCAGTGTCGGCATCGCCCAGCGCGTGCATGGGTCAGGAAGAGGGGACAGTGACTTTCCCGCCTTCGTCACCTGCAAGAGTGCAGCACTCGTCACTCGCAAGGGCGCAGCTTGAGGGGACGCCGGAGCCTTCTCCGCCGCAGCCGCCTCCCTCACCGCCGGATGACAATGCCTGCCATGACTGGGGGGATTTATGCGACTCGGGTACTGAGGCCGAGAACGAATATCACTGGCGGCTGGGCTGGTGTGTGTGGGCTGTTAAGACGGGTGCGGTGTCGGGCTCGGTGAGTGCGTGCATGGGTGAACCAGAGGGGACGGTGTCGCACCCGCCCTGGTCACCGCATCCTGAGGGGACGCCGGAGCCTTCTCCACCGAATCCTAATGGTGGCCCGCCTTCTTCACCGAACCCTGATGGTGGCCCGCCCTCTTCACCGAACCCTGATGGGGAAACGCCTTCTTCACCGAATCCTTCGTCGGAGGGGGATTGGGTTACTGTAATTGGTCCTCCAGAAGGTAACGTCTGCATCGTATACACGCTTGTTGGGACGCATACATATAAATGTGGGTCGTGGGAACCCATTAATTGGACTGAGCCGGAGCCTGAGGCGACGCCGGAGCCTGAGGCGACGCCGGAGCCTGATGAACCAGCTTAGAGAAAATGCGAGATCCGCTCGCAGAAGCATAACATGGTGACCATCGAAGGGCAGGGGCGCTTGTAACGCAGGCGCCCCTGTTTTGCTGTCACGCTGAAGCTATTAGTCCTTGTGCCTGCCGCCATAACACGACTCAAGCCATGCCGCCTGCATGGCGGCCTTAGCTGGTGTTGCGCCGGCGGGCCTCGACGACGCTGGGTACACAGTCGATTTGGGACAGGATGCGCGTAAGCTGCTGATTGCTGGCGATTTCAAGCTGGAAGTTCAAGGTGGCGATTTGCTGGCGGGTAGAGACCTGTATCGAGGCGATATTGACTTTTTGGTCGGCGATAATGGTGCTGATCTCGCGCAGCAGGCCTTCGCGGTCGTAGGCGACAACTTCGACCGGGACGACATATCGCTGTTCTTCGTCGGCTGCCCCCCAGGAGACATCAATCAAGCGTTCAATCTCGCGCATTGCCTGTATGTTCGGGCAATCCGTGCGATGGACTGTGACACCGCGCCCGCGCGTGATGTAACCGATGATGTCATCGCCGGGCATGGGCGCACAGCAGCGAGCGAGATTGACCAGCAGGCCGCTGGCGCCCATGATGCTGACGCCTTTGGTCGTGTTTGAGCCTGACGATTTCGTGCGCGGCTTGAGCAAATCTTCTTCGCTGAGGGCGTCGGCTGATTTGCGCCTTTCTTCTTCCAGGACGCGGTTGGTAATTTGGGAGCCAGTAATGTCGCCAGCGCCAATCGCCGCCAGAAAATCTTCCAGCCGGTCAAAGTTCAGCAGCCGCGCCACCGAATCAAAGGCGGTTTTGTCGATAACGCCCAGACGTTTGAGTTCGCGCTCCAAGGCCTCGCGTCCCATGGTGATGTGTTTGTCGCGGTTCTGTTTGCGCAGCCAAAGCCGAATTTTGCTGCGGGCGCGGCTGGTGACGGCATAGTCCAGGTCGGGGTTCAGCCAGTCCATGCTCGGGCCGCCGCGTTTGGAGGTGAGAATCTTGACCTGGTCGCCCATTTTCAGCTTGTAATTCAGGGGCACCAGGCGGCCGTTGACCTTGGCGCCGCGGCAGCGGTTGCCGATATCGGTGTGAATGTGATAGGCAAAGTCAATCGGCGTCGCGCCGACTGGCAGGTCAACAATATCGCCATTGGGCGTCACGGTATAGACGCGGTCCTGGAAGACCTCTGATTTGACGGTATCGACAAATTGAGAGGCATCATTCACCTCGGGACCAAACTCCATCAGGCGGCGCAGGAAAGCGACCCGTTGCTCGAAAGCCTTGTCATGCTGATGGCTGCCTTCTTTATAGCGCCAGTGGGCGGCGATGCCATACTCGGCATCTTCGTGCATCTCCCAGGTGCGGATTTGCACTTCGACGGTTTTGCCCTCGTTATCGTGAACGGCCGTGTGCAGGCTGCGGTAGAAATTATCTTTCGGGTTGGCGATATAATCATCAAATTCACCGGGAATAGGTCGCCAAAGGTTGTGGACAATGCCCAGCGCGAGATAACATTCTCCGAGCGTATTGACCAGAACACGCATCCCGCGGATGTCATAAATCTGCTCCAGCGGCAATCCCTTTTGGTTCATTTTGTTATAGATGCTGTAGATGTGCTTGGGGCGTGCCGAAATCGTAACCTCGGTGATATTGCTGGCATTCAGTTCGGCAACGAGTTTCTGCTTGATGCGGGCGACATATTTTTCGCGGTCGGCATGACGTTCATCCAGCGCTTTGGCAATCGAGCGATAAGCCTCCTGATTGAGATAGCGGAAGCTGAGATCCTCGAGTTCCCATTTCATTTGCCAGATGCCCAGACGGTTCGCCAGGGGCGCGAAAATATCCATCGTCTCCTGGGCGATGGCTTGCTGCTTGTCCGGCGGCAGATAGCCGAGGGTGCGCATATTATGCAGGCGGTCTGCCAGCTTGACCAGGACAACCCGGATGTCATCGCCCATGGTCATCAGCATTTTGCGGATGTATTCCATCTCGCGGTTGACCGTGCTGGAACGCCGTGAATCGCTAGCTGGAGAGACGTTTTTGAGTGGCAGGTTTTTGAGTTTAGTTACGCCGTCGACCAGTCGGGCAATGGTCGTCCCGAACTCGCCGCGCAGGTCCGCGATGGTCATATCCGTATCTTCAGCGACATCGTGGAGCAAGCTGGCGGCAATGGTTTCGGCATCCATCTTCATTTCCGCCAGAATGCTGGCGACGGCAACGCAATGTGTGAAATAAGGTTCGCCTGATTTGCGCTTTTGGCCTGTATGGGCGGTTTCGGCGCGATGATAGGCAGCAGCGATTAAATCCTGTTCATTGGGTTTGATACCAACCAAATGCTTCAGCAGCGACTCCAGGTC
>DAOUKA010000052.1:0-7433 GCA_034421915.1 Anaerolineae bacterium | reverse complement strand
ACCACCGGATTGACGCCGAATTTTTTCAGATTTTCCAGATGGCGCACCATGTTGACGGCGCCGGCTTCCACATCGGGGACATTTTCTGCGGTTAGTGCGGGGTCAATCGTTTTGCCGGGGATGATTCGGTATTTATCGGTATGTGCCTTGAGGGCGCGTATCGTCGTGACCAGCACCACCGCATTGGGTTGAAGCCCGGAGATGCGCGATTTGATGTTAAAGAATTTTTCAGCGCCGATGTCAGCGCCAAAGCCGGATTCGGTAATGACATAATCGCCCGTCTTCATGGCAATCATATCAGCGATGATGGACGAATTGCCGTGGGCGATGTTGGCGAAGGGCCCTGCGTGAACCAGCGCGGGCGTGTTTTCAAGCGTTTGCATGAGATTGGGCTTGATAGCATCTTTCATCAAGACAGTCGCGGCGCCAGCGGCCTGAATATCTTCGGCAGTGACCGGATTCTTGTCGCGGTCATAGGCGATGACCATTTTTCCGATGCGCTCGCGCATGTCCCTTAGTGAGGTAGTCAGCGCCAGGATGGCCATAATCTCGGAGGCGACGGTAATGTCATAACCGCTTTGGCGCGGCACGCCGTCAAAACGTTTGCCCAAGCCGATGATGATATGGCGCAGGGCGCGGTCGTTCAGGTCAACGACACGCCGCCAGGGGATGTTATGGATGTCTATATGGCGCTTGTTGCCATGATAGATATGAGCGTCCAGCATGGCAGCGATTAAATTGTGCGCCGCGCTGATGGCATGAATGTCGCCAGTCAGGTGCAGGTTAAAATTTTCCATCGGCACAATCTGACTGTAGCCGCCCCCAGCAGCGCCCCCTTTGATGCCGAAGGTGGGGCCTTGCGAGGGCTGGCGAACGGTAATCACAGCGTTTTTGCCGATGTGTTTCATTGCCTGCCCGATGCCAACGGTTGTGGTGGATTTGCCCTCGCCAAGCGGCGTTGGGGTGATGGCGGTGACATCAACGTATTTGGCATCCGGCCGCGACTTGAGCCTGTCCAGAACATCGAGGTTAATTTTGGCGACGTACTTGCCATAATGTTCCAGGTCTGTGTCGGGATTCAGTCCCATTTGCTCGGCAATTTGATTGATATGGACGAGGCTGGCGTTTTGAGCGATTGTCAAATCTGAAGGGATGACCATGAACTTTCGTCCTTTATCTAAATAAATTCGAGAGGCACTTTTTCATTTTATCTTTATCTTAACTGAACAGCCTTCATTTTGTACACCTTGTACACCTTGTACACCGCGCTTGTTATTTGGCAGCCGCGGGTTCTTGGCGCTTGAGGATTAACATTCCCAAGGGCGGCAGCCGCAAGCGCAGGCTGTGTGGCGAACCATGCCGCGCAATCATCTCGCTGGTTACGTCGCCCAAATTGCCGACATTGCTGCCGCCATACATCTCGGCATCGCTGTTGAGCATTTCCTTATAGAAGCCGGCTGCTGGCACACCGATGCGATACTCTTCTCGGACAACCGGCGTAAAATTCAATACCACGACCAGACAGTCGCTTTTGTCTTTGGCATAGCGGATATAACTGTAGACACTGTTGTCGGCGTCGTTGGCTTCTATCCAGCGAAATCCATCGGGATGAAAATCCAATTCCCAGAGTGCGGGCTGCTCCTTATAGAAGTGGTTGAGGTCTCTTACCCAGGTTTGCATTTGGGCGTGTTTTTTATATGCCAGCAGATGCCAATCGAGACTGCGCTCTTCGTTCCATTCAGCAAATTGAGCGATTTCTGCGCCCATGAAGTTCAGCACTTTGCCGACCTGGGTGTACTGATAGCCAAATAGCAGGCGCAGTTGGGCAAACCGCTGCCAGTCATCGCCGGGCATTTTGCCGATGAGGGATGCCTTCTCATGGACAACCTCGTCGTGGGACAGTGGCAGTACAAAATTCTCGGTGAAGGCATACATGATGGCAAATGTAATGTTGTGATGATGGAAGCGGCGATAAATCGGATCCTGCTGGAGATAGTTGAGGGTATCGTGCATCCAGCCCATGTTCCATTTGAAGGTAAAGCCAAGCCCCCCTACATAGGTGGGGCGGGAAACCATCGCCCAGGCGGTGGCTTCTTCGGCTATCGTCACTGCGCCGGGCGCCTGGGTATGAACGGCTTCGTTAAACTCGCGGAGGAAAGCCAATGCGCCCAGATTCTCGTGACCGCCATATTCGTTAGGTATCCACTCGCCTTCCTGGCGTGAGAAATTGAGGTAAATCATTGACGATACGGCATCAACGCGCAGTCCGTCAATATGGTATTTTCTGAGCCAAAACAGCGCATTGGCAATCAGGAAGCTGCGGACTTCGTTGCGAGCGTAATTGAATATCATCGTCCCCCAATCGGGATGCTCGCCTTGACGCGGATCCTCATGGCTGTAGAGGTGCGTGCCGTCGAAGTAATTCAGCCCGTGGCCGTCTTTGGGGAAATGCGCCGGCACCCAATCGAGAATGACAGCTATATTGTTTTGATGACAGCAATCGACAAAGTGCATAAAGTCGGCTGGTGTGCCATAACGGCTTGTCGGCGCATAATAGCCGATGACCTGATAGCCCCAGGATTTGTCCAGGGGGTGTTCTGTAACCGGCAGCAATTCGATATGCGTGTATCCCATATCCACAAGATAGGGTATGAGTTCGGCCGCAAGTTCACGATAAGTCAGATATTCATTGTTTGCCGGGCGCTTCCATGAACCCAAGTGAAGCTCATAAATGTTCATCGGCTCGGCAAGCGGGTCTTTTTTTGCCCTGGCGGTCATCCAGGCTTCATCCTGCCAGTCATAGCGTTCAATATCATAGACAATCGAGGCGGTCTTGGGGCGCAGTTCGGCATAAAAGCCGTAAGGGTCTGTTTTTTCGGCGCGGTAGCCGGCGTGGTGTGAGCGAATCTCATATTTATAATGGACGCCGACTTCCAGATTGGGAATGAACAGTTCCCAGATGCCGGAGCCGCGGTTGTTTTCCATGATATGCGTTCGCGCATCCCAACGGTTGAAATCACCAACGACAGCGACCTTGTAACAGTTTGGCGCCCAGACAGCAAAATGAATGCCGCTCACGCCATTGACCTCGCGCGGATGAGCGCCCATTTTCTCGTAGATGCTGTGATGGCGGCCTTCGCTGAAGAGATGGATGTCATAGTCCGTCAGGAGGGGCGCAAAGATATAGGGGTCGGCATAGGATTCGATGGATTTATCAAAGGCTGTGGCTTCAAAGTGATAGGGGGCTTGTGACCAGGGCTGACTGAGCGCCGCGGCAAAGAGACCGTCATCGTTTAACTTTCGCATCTTGACTCGGTCTTGGGTCTGGTCATTGACAATCTCAATTCGGTCGGCCCAGGGGCGAAAGGTGCGAATCGAAACATCACCGCCGGATGAATGCCTGCCCAGCAGGGTCTTGGGTGCGCCCATTTCACCCTCAATCAGCGCTTGAACAGCAGCCGGGTGAATAGCTGGCAGCATGGCGTTCCCTCGTGAATTGGAAATAATTTCAGTATAACTGTTTTTGTATGAGAATCGCAAGTCAGCGCCAGACTTATCGTAGTCAAACGATTTGAAATGCTGTAGACTGATGTCTTCGGCAGGCAGACGGGGAGAGAGTCGTATGGCCATCACAGCCTCAAAGAGCGTACCGGAGGCTCTTCCACAAAGGCAAAAGTCTTCCGCATTTGCGACCTGGAAGCGCTTAATGAGATACCTGCTGAAGTACAAGGCATGGATGCTGACGGCCCTGTTCGGGATTATCGGCACGAATGTCCTCTCGGTCATTGTGCCATATATCCTGCGCGATGTCGTTGACATCGGCATCGAAAATCGTGACAGCAGCTATATGCTGAGCGCCGGTATGCTGGTGGTCGGGCTGGGGATTCTGCGCGGCGGCACCACCTTTCTGAGCAGGTTTTTCGGGGAGCGGCTTTCGCATTATATTTCCTACGATATTCGCAACCAGATTTATGACAAGGTGCAGGGACAATCCTTCACCTACCATGACAATGCACAAATTGGCACGATCATCACCCGCGCCATCAGCGATGTCAATGAGATTCAGCGTTATTTCGCTTTCGGCTTGCTTGACGGGCTGAATGTCCTCTTCCTGTTGATTGGCACCGTATCGGTCATGTTGGCGACCAGCCCCATTCTGGCGGTCATCGCCTTTATCCCGCTAGTCCCTTTGGCATTGTTTTCAAACCATTTTGTGATGCGCATTCATCCGCGCTGGAAACAGGTGATGAATCGAATGCAGGTCTTGAGCAACCATATTCAGGAAAATGCCCTGGGGGCCGAGGTGGTGCGTGTCTTTGCCCGCGAGGCATACGAAATCGGACGGTTCAGCACCGAGAACAAAAAACTCTTCGAGGAGCAGCTGGACTTCATTAAACAATGGATTACCTACCTGCCCGCAAGCGCTTTTCTGGCTGCCATGTCGACCGCGCTGGTGCTGTTTTTTGGCGGTCTGTTTGAAAGCCAGGGCCTGGCAGACATCACTGTTGGGCTGGTGGTCACATTCAACGCTTATGTTTTGTTGCTGGCGCAGCCGCTTCGCTTTGTTGGCTTCGTGATTCTGCTGACCACACAGGCGGTTGCCAGCAGTGAGCGCGTCTTTGAAATCCTGGACGAAGAGGAGCTCATCGTCAGCAAGCCATCTGCCAGACGAATCGCTATCAAGGGGCAGGTGCGTTTTGAAAACGTCAGCACACGTTATCGGTCTTCCAGCCACGCTGTCCTGAAAGGCATCAATCTGGAGGCAAAGCCGGGCGAGGTGGTTGCCATCATTGGTCCCACGGGCGGCGGCAAAACCAGCATCGCCAATTTGATTCCGCGCTTCTATGATGTTGCTGACGGGCGCGTCTTGATTGACGGGGTGGATGTGCGCGATATTGAACTCCATAACCTGCGCAGTCAGATTGGGGTTGTGATGCAGCAATCCCTGCTTTTCTCGGCAACCATCGAGGAGAATATCGCCTATGGCAACCCGCAAGCCAGCCATGAGCAGGTAGTCGAAGCCGCCATTTCCGCCAATGCGCACGACTTCATTTCCGAGTTTCCGCAAGGGTATCAAACCGTGGTTGGCGAGCGCGGCGTTACCTTGTCTGGCGGACAAAAGCAGCGGATAGCCATTGCCCGCGCCCTGCTGATTGACCCTCGCATTCTGATTCTGGACGACGCCACCACCCGCGTCGATACACAGACCGAATATCTTATTCAGCAGGCATTAGAACACATCATGCAGGGGCGGACGACCTTTGTCATTGCCCAGCGAATGAGCACCATCCTGAAGGCAGACCAGATTATCGTCCTCAAAGATGGTGAAATCGTTCAGCACGGCACGCACGAATCCCTGCTGGCAGAGGGCAGTCTGTACGAAGAAATCTACAAATTGCAGCTTCAAGAGCAGGAACGGGTTCGCCGCGAGGCGATTATCGCTGGCATCATCAAGGTTCCCTTGGAAGAGAAGCGGTCGACACAGCAGTTCCGCGCCTTGATTGACCGCCTTGCTGGCAGATAAGCAAGGCGGTCATTCACAAGTCTGCGCCGGCGGGAGCGGATTGAAATCCTGTGCTCACTATCCAAGATGAACTTTCGCTTGCTGGCGCGGCGTCTGGTTTATTCAAAAAGGTCAAGAGGCTCATGGCTAGTGTAAAGCAAAGCAAAACAACGCACAGCAAAACAAAGAACAGGCAAAAAGATGAAGAGCCAAGGCTGTCCGACATCGATGATGATGAGGCGGTTGGTTTTGACCGCGATGTCCTGGCACGGATTATGTCCTATTTGGCGCCCTATCGCCGCCGACTGTATGCCGCCCTGCTGGCGATGCTGCTTAGTGTGTTCGCCAATGTCGTCAGTCCGCCTCTGATTGGCTGGGCAATCGACGAAGGCATTCGCAAACACGATATGTCGGCTGTCGCTATGGGCGTCTTTGCCTTAATCCTGGTTCAGATTATGGGCTTCATCGGTTTTCGCGTGCAACTGAGCAACATGGCAGAAACCGGGCAGAGCATCATCCAGACCTTGCGCGACGAACTTTTTGAGCGCATTCAGTATCTGTCCATCAGCTTTTTTGCGGAATATGAAGTTGGTCGCTTGATTGCCCGTGTGATTAGCGATGTCAATGTCATTCGGGAGGCCGTGACCTTTGCGGTGGTCGGCAGCATCCGCGAAGTGCTGATGCTGGGCGGCATTATCATCTCGATGATGCTGATTAACATTCATCTGACTGCGGTTGCGGTGGCTGTTCTGGTTGTTCTTGGCATCTTCGCCAATTACTGGCGCGTTTACGCCCGCACCGCTCATCTCAAAGTATCCGACACCAACGCCAAGGTCAATGCAGAATTGTCCGAAGCCTTTAACGGCGTCCGCGTGACGCAGGCTTTTGCCCGCCAGCGATACAATCACAATCGCTTCGCCAACCGCATCAATATGGAGAATCGTCAGGCAAATGCCCGCGCCGTCCTGATTGCCAGCCTGTTCTTCCCCAGCATCGAACTGGTTGGCGGCATGGCCACGGGCGCACTGATATTTATTGGCGGCAGCCTGGTTCTGAACGACAACATCACGGTGGGGGTCTTGCTGGCATTCATCCTGTATATCCAGCAGTTTTTCTTCCCCATTCGCCTGCTGGCCCAGCGATATAACCTGCTTCAGTCGGTTCTGGCTTCCGGCTACAGAATTTTCAGGCTGATGGATTATCCGATTGAAATCCGCGACCGGGATAATGCCGCTGCCTTGCCCGACATCCAGGGGCGCATTCGTTTTGAGGATGTGTCCTTTCAGTATGCACCCGACAGCGAGATGGTTCTTAAAAATGTTAATCTCGATGTTCCTGCGGGCGCGACAGTGGCTTTTGTCGGGCATACTGGCGCCGGCAAAACGACTATGGTCAAGCTCATTATGCGCTTTTATGACACGACCCTGGGCAAAGTCAGCGTTGACGGACATAACCTGAAAGAGGTGACGCAAAACAGCCTGCGGCGTCAGATTGGCGTCGTGCCGCAGGACACTAACCTGTTTTCTGGCACGGTGATGGATAACATCCGTTATGGGCGCTTAAACGCGACCGACGACGAAGTCATGGAGGCTGCCAAAAACGTTGGCGCACATGAGTTTATCACCGAACTGCCGAATGGCTATCACACGGACATACAGGAAGGCGGCGCTGTTTTATCGACGGGTCAGCGGCAGCTATTGGCCTTTGCCCGCGCTCTTTTGGCGGATCCGCGTGTCTTGATTTTGGATGAAGCCACCAGCAACATTGACACGCAAACCGAAGGTCTGATTCAACGGGCGCTGGAACGTCTGCTGGCTGGGCGCACCAGCTTTGTCATCGCGCATCGCTTGAGCACCATTACATCGGCCGACATGATTGTTGTCATGGAGCATGGCAGGATTATTGAACAGGGCAGCCATCAGGAATTGCT
>DAOUKA010000051.1:0-14167 GCA_034421915.1 Anaerolineae bacterium | reverse complement strand
CCTGTTCGGCGGCTTTCATAACTTTGAAAATACCTTCCGCGAGCGGATACACTGTTTTTTGCGGCAGGTGCGCGCCGGGACCGCGCCGCAGGATATTGATGGCAGCGCGGCCGAGGGGCTGGCGGCGCAGAAAGTGCTGGCGGCGGCGATTGAATCGCTGGAGACCGAATCGGTGGTGTATGTGCAGTAAGAGGCGGAATCAGGATTTGATTGTGCCAAACAAGAGTTGAGGTGGTTTTGATATGGCGGCAAATCGCAATTTGCATTGGGCGAAATCCAGAAAAAAGGACGAGTTCTATACGCAGCTGGCGGATATTGAGAATGAACTCAAATACTACCGAGAACACTTTCGGGGCAAGGTCGTCTACTGCAACTGCGATGACCCGACCGTCAGCAATTTCACCCGCTACTTTACCCTGAACTTCGACTTTCTCGGACTCAAGCGGCTCATCACAACCTGCTACAAGAATCAGCAAATGGACTTGTTCAGCCAGCACGACAAAGAGTCGGCCGTTGGGCTTGAATACAGCGGGGGCGAGCCGGATGTTTTTCATCTCAAGGGGGACGGGGATTTCAGAAGCCGCGAATGCATCGAACTGCTGAAGCAGGCTGACATTGTGGTCACGAACCCGCCCTTTTCGCTTTTTAGAGAATATGTGGCGCAGCTAATGAAATATGAAAAGAAGTTTCTGATTATCGGGAATATGAACGCTTCAGCATATAAAGAGATATTCCCCTTGATAAAAGATGAGAAGGTTTGGTACGGCGCGAGCATAAAAAGTGGCGACCGAGAGTTTGGCGTCCCAGAGAATTATCCTCTAACAGCAGCCAATTCCAGAGTTGATGAGAAAGGAAATAAGTTTGTCAGGGTAAAAGGTGTTCGTTGGTTCACCAATCTGGATTATCCACAAAGACATGAAGACTTGATTCTTTATAAAAGATACTCGCCAGAGGAATACCCAACATACGATAACTACGATGCTATCGAGGTCAGCCGAACTACTGAAATACCCGTTGATTACGACGGGGAAATGGGTGTGCCGATTAGTTTCATGGATAAACACAACCCAGACCAGTTTGACATTGTTGGGGCGGATACTTGGTTCACGGGCAAGCTGGGTAGATTCTATGTCAAGGGCAACAGAAAATATGCCCGTATCGTTATTCGTCATAAGAGGACAAGGCAATGAAAATCGAATTGAAAGACCTCAGAGTAGGCGAACTGGTCGAGGGCTATCATGACGACGGCGAGGGCGGCGTGGTCGGTTATGGCGGCCGGCTGGATATTCGCCCGCCCTATCAGCGCGAATTCATCTACAAGGGCAAGCAGCGCGAAGCGGTTGTCACGTCCATTCTCAAGGGCTTCCCGCTGAATGTGATGTACTGGGCCGACCGACAGGATGGCACTTACGAAATCATCGACGGTCAGCAGCGCACCATTTCCATCGCGCAGTATGTCGCCAGCGATTTTTCGGTCGAGGGGCGATACTTTCACAATCTTCCGTTTGACATACAGGGACATGTGCTGAATTACGAATTGATGGTCTATGTATGCACTGGCACACACAGCGATAAGCTGGATTGGTTCCGGACAGTCAATATCGCTGGCGAGAAATTGTATGAGCAGGAGCTGCGGAATGCGGTTTTCTCCGGGTCATGGGTGGCGGACGCCAAGCGGTATTTCAGCAGATCGGGCGGCCCCGCTTCCGGCTTGGGCGGCGATTATCTAAGCGGCTCGCCCATACGCCAGGATTATCTTGAAACGGCTGTCAAGTGGATCAGCGGCGATGAGATTAACGATTATATGGGCATACATCAGCATGACGAAAGCGCCGCGCCCTTGTGGGAGTATTTTCGGTCGGTCATTGACTGGGTAGAATCAACATTCACGAGAAAGCGAAAGAGATTTATGAAGGGCGTAGATTGGGGCGCGCTCTATAATGCCTACAAAGACGAAGACCTGGATGCCGAGTGGATTGAAGCGGAAACGAGCCGTCTCATCTTTGACGATGACGTCGAGAACAAGAAGGGGATCTATCCATACATTCTCACCCGCGATGAAAAGCACTTGAATATACGGGCATTCAAGGCTGGCATGAAGCAGAAGGTCTATGAGTTGCAAGATGGCAAATGCGCGATCTGCGAGAAGAAATTTGACATTTCGGATATGGAAGCCGACCACATCACGCCCTGGTCGGAAGGTGGCAAGACAGAAGAAGAAAACTGCCAGATGTTATGCCGAAAGTGCAACCGCGAGAAATCATCGAAATAACGGATATGACAAGGAGAAAAAAATGAAACTGGGGGCGAACTCACTTTTGTTTGGCGGCTTCGATATGGAGACCGCCTTCAAATACCTGGCCATGGCGGGTTATGATGGCATTGAGATGTCGGCGATTGACAGTATGAGCCAGCACCTTGTTTTGGACCGCTGGCAGGAGATTGCGCCGGAGGTCAAGCGGCTCGCCAAGACCTATGAACTTGAACTGCTGGCGATGGAGCAGTCCTCGCGCGACCCCGAACTGATGGAAAAGGCATTTCAGGCGGCGGTCGAAATCGGCATTCCGATGATCAACTGCGGGCCGGGCGGGGTATCGGATGATGAATCGACTTATGCGCGAGTGCTGGATGAACTGGGGGCGCTGGTCGGCAGGGCGGAAAAATATGGCGTGACGCTGTGCGTCAAGGCGCATGTCGGTCAATATGTCTACAATACGCCCACCAGCCTCAAGGTGCTGAATGACATCCACTCGGATTATTTTGGGCTGGATATGGATCCCTCGCACATTCACCGCGCCAACGAAAATCCGGTTGAAGCCATCGAAGCGGTGGTTTCGCGCATTAAACACGTTCATATTCGGGATTGCAAGGGACGGCAGGCGGGGCCGGGCGCGCCTGAAGATCAGGCAAATGGGCGCGGCGATATTGACCTAGTGGGATACATTCGGGTATTGCATGAAAATGGCTATCGCGGGCCTCTGGATTTGGAGGTTATCGGCACCAAAGCGGGGGGCTATGCGCTGGAGCAATGCTGCATCATCGCCGCCGAATCGCGCGGGCACATGCAAGCCTGCCTGCAAGCCGCCGGGGCGCGGTAAGCGGACTGTAAAGGAAAAGATGATGACATTCAAACCCAGTGAAGGACAGATTGAAACGGCATTTGCTATCGCCAGCGAACGTTACGCCGCCTTTGAGGTGGATGTGGCGGCGGCGATGGGGACACTCAGCACGGTCGCCATCAGCCTGCACTGCTGGCAGGGCGATGATGTGGGCGGTTTTGAGGATCCCGCGCGCGGCCTTAGCGGCGGCATTATGGCGACCGGCAACTACCCCGGCAAAGCGCGCACCGCCGAGCAGCTGCGGAATGACCTTGACAAGGCCTACAGCTTGATTCCGGGGACGCATCGACTCAACCTTCATGCCTCTTATCTGGAAAGCGAGCGCAAAATCCCCCGCAGCGAGCTTCAGCCGCAGCACTTCCAGGCTTGGGTGGATTGGGCAAGGGAAAAGGGCCACGGCCTGGATTTCAACCCGACCCTGTTCTCGCATCCACTCGCTGACGATGGCTTTACGCTGTCTCATGCTGATGCGGGCGTGCGGAACTTCTGGATTGAGCATTGCATCGCCTGCCGTGAAATCGGGGCGTATTTTGGCGCGGCATTGGGGACGGCCTGCATCACCAACATCTGGATTCCCGACGGTTACAAAGACCTGCCCGCCGACCGCCTGGCGCCGCGGCGGCGGCTCAAGGATGCGCTGGATAAAATTTTCAGCCGACCATTGAATCCGGCGCACAACTTGGATGCGGTCGAATGCAAGCTCTTTGGCTTGGGTTCGGAAAGCTATGTCGTCGGCTCTCACGAATTTTATCTGGGATACGCCATCGCCAATCAAAAGGTCTTGTGCCTGGATGCCGGGCATTTCCACCCGACCGAAACCATCGCCGACAAGCTATCGGCTGTCTTGCTCTATGTGCCGCGAATCCTGCTGCATGTCAGCCGCGGTGTGCGCTGGGACAGTGACCATGTTGTCACCCTCAGCGATGACCTCCAGGCCATCATGCAGGAAACCGTCCGCAGCGATGCGCTGGAACGGATTCATATCGGGCTGGATTTCTTTGATGCCAGCATCAACCGCGTGGGCGCCTGGACTATCGGCACGCGCAACGCGCTGCGGGCGCTGCTGATGGCGCTGCTGGAGCCGCGCGGTCTGCTGCGCCAATATGAAAATGAGGGCAACTTCACTGCTCGACTGGCGCTGCTGGAAGAATTGAAGGGCTTGCCCTTTGGCGCAGTCTGGGATTATTACTGCCACACGCAGGACGTGCCAGTGGGCATGGCCTTTATGGACGAAATCAGCGCCTATGAAGCGATGATTTTGCCGGAACGAAGCTAGGGTACGGACAACAGGAGACAATATGCAGCCCTTCAAAGCCGAAGAGTACCGACATGTCAAATATCTGTGGGATGACAGTTATGCCGATTCACTGGATGCGGTGGAGCGTCTGGTTTATCGCTCGAACAGGCTCGGAGATGACCAGCGCATCACCAATACGGGCGGCGGCAATACCTCCAGCAAAATCATGCAGCTGGACCCGCTGACGGATGAAGCGGTCGATATTATGTATGTGAAAGGCTCGGGGGGCGATCTGCGCACCGCCAAACGGGCGAACTTCGCTGCCTTGTACATGGAGAAAATTATGCGGCTGCCGGCCGTTTATCACGCGGCGGCGCTGAAAGGCGTAAAAACGCCTATCGAAGACGAAATGGTGGCGATGTATCCTCACTGTGTCTACAACCTGAACCCGCGCGCCAGTTCGATTGATACGCCGCTGCATGCCTTTATTCCTTATCGCCACGTCGACCATACCCACCCCAACGCGGTCATCGCCATCGCGGCTTGCAGCCATGGTCGGCAACTGACGCGGGAAATCTATGGCGATGCGGTTCAGTGGGTCGATTGGCAGCGGCCGGGATTTGACCTTGGGCTTGTTCTGCAAGAAACGATTGCCGCCCATGAAGGCATTGTCGGCATTATCCTTGGCGGACACGGCTTAATCAACTGGGCCGACGATGACAAGACCTGTTATGAATTGTCCTTGACCTTGATTGAAAAGGCGGCCCGTTATCTGGCGGCGCATGACCAAGGCGAGCAAACCTTTGGCGGCGCAAAATATCGGCAGCTTGACGATGCCGAGCGCGATGCCCTGTGGGCCGACCTGCTGCCCAGACTGCGCGGCCTGGTCTCGCAGCAGAACAGGTTCATCGGGACGATCGAGCATAACGATGACATCCTTGCCTTTGTCAACAGCCATGATGCCGAACGTTTAGCCGAGTTAGGCACATCCTGCCCGGATCACTTTTTGCGCACCAAAATCAAACCGCTGTTTGTCGATTGGAATCCGCAGGCGGGCGACAGAGACGCGCTGCTTGCCAAATTGAGCGGCGGCATCGCCGGTTATCGCCAGGATTACCGCGCCTATTACGACGGCTGCAAGCGCGATGACAGCCCGGCCATGCGCGACCCCAATCCGCGCGTGATTCTTATTCCCGGCATCGGCATGGTCGCTTATGGCAAGAACAAGAGCGAATCCCGCGTGACAGCCGAGTTTTACAATAATGCGGTGGCTGTGATGAAAGGCGCCGAAGCCGTGGGCGATTATGTGGCGCTGCCCCATCAGGAAGCCTTCGACATCGAATACTGGTCATTGGAAGAAGCCAAGCTCCAGCGCATGCCGGCAGAGAAATCATTAGCTCGTCAGGTTGTGATTGTCATCGGGGCTGGCAGTGGCATCGGCGGCGCCAGCGCGCACCGCGCCGCCAGGGAGGGGGCGCATGTGGTCTGCGCCGATTTGAACATCGAGGCGGCACAAGCCACCGCCCGTCAATTAACCGCGCTTTATGGCCTGGGAATCGGCGTGGCTGGCTCGGGGATTTCCAGTTCGGGGCCGGCGATTGCCCTGTCGGTTGACATCACCAGGCGCGAGAGTGTCGAGGCGCTCTTCAATCAGGTTTTGCTGGCTTATGGCGGGATTGACAGCATCATCGTCACCGCTGGCGTCTTTGTCGCGCCGGACAAAACCGGGCATATTCCCGATGAGCAGTGGCGTTTGACCTTTGATGTCAATGTGCTGGGCGGGTACATCGCTGCCGACTGCGCCCGCGCCATCTGGGAAGCGCAAGGCTTGCGGGGCGCCCTCGTATTGACAACCAGCGTGAATGCCACCGTCTCCAAAAAAGGCTCGGTCGCCTATGACACCAGCAAAGCCGCCGCCAATCATCTCGTGCGGGAAATGGCGATGGAGCTGGCCCCCTTGGTGCGCGTCAATGGATTGGCGCCGGCAACTGTGGTCGAAGGCAGCGGGCTGTTCCCGCGTGAGCGCGTCATCAGTTCGCTCGGCAAGTACAGCATCGCCTTCAGCGATGATGAAGACACCGAAACACTGCGCAGCCGTCTGGCTGACTTCTATGCCCAGCGCACCCTGACCCAAACCCCCATCACCCCGCAAGACCAAGCAGAGGTGGCGTATTTGCTGATTACGGATGCCTTCAGCAAGACGACCGGGCAAATTTTCAGCGTGGATGGCGGCTTGCACGAGGCTTTCCTGCGCTAGCCTGTCGACAAATCAAGAACACCTTTTCTATTGCACAGAATGCGAAAGTAGGCTAATATATTGGAAATAAGTCTTGAATGACTTGTTTTTTTACTGTGTTTCCTGTGGCAGCAAACGGCGTCCAAACCTGACTGCCACAGGAAACCGCAAAATCATTGAAAGTCGCGGCGGCGAACCGCTTTGGCTTTCAATGGCGATTATACGATGAACCAACCCAAAAGGTAAAGCGAGGTGAAATGATGAAGCGACTGCTCACGATAGTATTACTGTGCCTAGCGCTAGCGCTGTGGGTCAAGGCAGATGATCCGACTGCGACCAACACCGATGTTCCGACTGCGATAAGAAACTATCCTCCTGAATCGATTTGTCCTGACAATGTGGTTAATCTGCGTAAAGGCGCAGGTTACACTCGTTTTGAGAGAGATGGGCAGATTCGCCCTGGGAACAGCTATCAAGTTATCGGCGCAGTGGAAGGGGAAAGCGTTTTTGGAAACACTGTATGGTATTTAATTGAACATAATGGACGAATAGCGTATGTTACCGCCCATTATACACGGCCCTGCAATCTCCAGGGACAAATGCAGGCGCCGTCAGGCGGCGAGACTGCCCTCGTTACTGGCATTGTGGATGGTGATACGATTGATGTCCTGCTGGATGGGGAGGAGTTTCGCGTGCGCTATATCGGCGTCGACACCCCTGAACGCGGAGAAGACTGTTATTCTGAAGCGACCGACTACAACCACAGCCTTGTATCCAACCAAACGGTCAAACTTGTCAAGGATGTGAGCGAGACGGACCGATACGGGCGATTGCTGCGCTATGTTTGGGTTGGCGGCACCTTTGTCAACCTGGCTCTGGTGCAGGAAGGGTACGCCGAAGCAAAATACTATGCGCCCGACGGGAGGTACTATGATGAGTTGGTGGCAGCACATCGGACTGCTGTTCAGCTTGGCTGTGTAGGCCCTGCTCCCCAGCCACGAGTGCCAACTGTCCGCACCCAAGTGCCGACCGCTCGCCCGCGAGTGCCGACTGCCCGCCCGCGAGTGCCAACTCCACAGCCCCAAGCGCCACCGCCACCGGGTAACTTCTCTTGCAATCCCAGAAAAAACTGTGGGCAAATGTCGACCTGTGACGAAGCAAAATTTCATCTTAATCAATGCGGCAACGGAGGGCTTGACAGGGATAAAGACGGGATACCATGTGAGAGTCTCTGCGGATAAATCATCCTCAGCGAGCCTCCCCGTCACTTCAGCGTGATTTTGGCATGGTTAGAGCATTTAAGCTGAAGGGCGCGCCTCGAAGGTGCGGAAGTAATTGACAATATCCCAACGCTGCCCTGCGCTCAAAACCCCGGTGCAGGGCGGCAAATCACGCCAGCCAGCGGCGATGACCGCATAGAGGAAATCATCGCGCACATCATCCAGTTGAGCCCGCAAGGCGCGGAAATCTGCCGACTGACCCTGCCAGACCAGACAGTGTTCGCTGTACAGCGCCGCGCCGCGCCGCAGGGAATCGGCATCCGGCAAGACGGCATTCACCTGCGCCGGCGGCGGATTCAGGGTGCGTTCGTAGGCGGCTTGCTGCTGCGAGATGAACGCCGCGCCAAATCCCATCACGCCCAGCGCAACTATGACAGCTGTCAGTGCCATCAAGCCGCTGGCGAGGGTCATATTCAAGCCGACAAACAGCCGTCTGGCATGGGGATATGCCCAGACGCCAAGCACCGCCAATATCAGCAGCAGCGCCAGCCCATGGATAAGCTGCGGCTGCCTGAATTGAAGGATGGCCGCGGATTCGCTGATTTCCCAGACAAAAGCCGCGCGGGTCGTGACACCCTCTTCATCCATCATATCCATCAGCGTCCACCAGGTCCCCGCCGCATCAATCTCATCGCCACTGGCGACATAGAGCCCCTTTTCCACTGGCTCGGCGAGAAGCCATTCGCCCCGCCATGCCCGCGCGGGGTTCACCATCTGGACAAAGACCCGAAGGTCAGTCAGCGGCTGTTCGGCGCGGCTGATAACTATGTCATAGGTATTCACCCCCGGGCCTCCGGGTATGACCGCGCTGGTGATCGTATAGCCGCCGAGCCTTTGCGTCGCCTGCGGCGCATCGACCTGGCTTTGCAGCGACTCCGGCTGGGGGATGGGCGTGGCGCTTAGCCAGGCAGCTGCCAGCAGGGTCAGCAGCGCAAAAACAACTTCCAGCCGCAGCCCCATGCCCAGCTTGAACGCAGCCTTGAGCAGCCTGTCAAGCTGTTGCGGGATGGCCATTTGCGGGCGCAGGGACAGATGATGCAGGCCGCCAACAGCCAGCAGCAAAGCGACCATAATGAGCTTCAGGCCCAATGAGCGACCATAACCTGTCGCCAAATCAGACGGGGAAACAAACCAATTCAGGGCGTTGTACACCCCGGTCACCATCACAATCAGCACCATCGGGGTGACCAGCCTGGAAAAGCGCGCCATGACAGCCAGCAGCGCCTGTCGGCGGACATCACCGGCATAAGGTTTCAGCGCAATCGGCAGCACCAGAACCAATGCCATGATGCCCCCCAGCCAAAAAGCGGCCGCCAGCGCATGAAGCCAATTCACGGCAATCGCCAGCCAAGGCATCAGCAAAGAGCCGGCGGCGTGGCTGGTGACCATCGTCAGGCCAATCAGCAAAGCGCCCATCCATGCCATGCCCTTCCAGATGCCCGCGGTCAAGCGCGGCATCATATCGCGATAGTATTCAGCCACAAAAATCAGGACCGCAGTAAAAATCAGCAGCACCATGCGGAACGTCCAAACATCGCCAAAGCGCGAGCCGATTTGAACAACCTGCCAAAGATTTTGCTGAATCACCTGTAAGGCATCGGCCTCGAAGAACACCATCGACTGCTGCACCAGGGCAAGCACATTCGCCGCCAGGGCCAGGGCAACCGCCATCACCAGGCTGTTTCGGAGGCGGCGCATAACACGCGGCGGCAGGCCGCCGGCCGGATATTTCGGGCTGCCCCATGCCGGCAGCAGCACAAGCGCATAAAGCAGGGACGAACCAAAAAACAGCATATTGGCGCCGTCAAGCAGCGCACGCCAAAGCACCTCCAGGAGAATGGCGCTGCTGTCCGCCGCCCGCCCGCTGATGCCGCCGACTTCCTCGCCCACAAAGAACACGCGGCTTTCGGCAATGACATGACCATCGCTGGCAAAAGCCGGCCGCAATTCGACGATGTAAGCGCCATCCGGCAAATCGGGCGGCACTTGCAAGGACAGCAGCGAGGGGTTGGCTTCATCGACGCCGCCAGTGGCTATCACGGCGCCAGATTGACTGCGGAGGTTTAGCTCGCTAAAGCGCCACTCAAGGGCCTCGCTGAACCAGTATTGCAGGCGGGTTGGCGGGCGCGGCAAGGTGCTGCGGTCGGCGGGGATGGCGCGAACAAGATAGCCATGCGCCTGCGTCGGCAGCAGATGAATAAACAGAAGAATCAGGACAGCTATCCCTTGGCGCAATGTCATATCCGACCTTGAATGCCATGGCTGAAAAACTTCTATGATTATCATGCAATTCGCTGCAAATGTCAGCCGTTTTCGCAATCAGTTTGCAGCCTGCGCGGCTATGGCGGCTGACCCTTAAAAAACTCTGTTGAACGAGACGGCGCTGTGCGCTATGATTGTTTTTCAGTGTCATCCATATCAGGAAAAGCCTAAAGCCTATGACAGAAAAGGCGACAAACCGCAATTTCATCACCGAAATTATCGACGCGCATAACGAAAACGGGCGATTTGAGGGGCGGGTTCACACGCGCTTCCCGCCAGAGCCGAATGGCTACCTGCATATTGGTCATGCCAAGTCCATCTGTTTGAACTTCGGACTTGCCCAACAGTATGGCGGATTGTGCAACCTGCGCTTTGACGATACCAATCCAGCCAAGGAAGAGCAGGAATATATTGACGCGATTGTCGAGGATGTCAAATGGCTCGGCTACGATTGGGATGAGCGTTTCTATTTTGCCTCCGATTATTTCGACCAGTTGTATGATATGGCGGTTGAGTTGATTCAAATCGGCAAAGCCTATGTGGACGAACTCAGCCCGGACGAAATACGCGCATATCGCGGCACGCTCAAAGAGCCGGGCAAAGCAAGCCCCTATCGCCATCGCAGTGTCGAAGAGAATCTGGCATTGTTCGAAAAAATGCGGGCGGGCGGCTTTAAGGAGGGCGAAGCGGTGCTGCGCGCCAAGATAGATATGTCCTCCGGCAACATCAACCTGCGCGACCCGGTCATGTATCGCATTCTGGATGCGCCGCATCCGCGCACTGGGGACAAGTGGAAAATCTATCCCATGTACGATTTTGCCCACGGACAGTCCGATTCCATCGAAGGCATCACCCATTCCATCTGCACGCTGGAATATGAAGACCATCGTCCCCTGTATGACTGGTATCTGGACAATATCGAAATTTATCACCCGCAGCAGATTGAATTCGCCCGCCTGCGGCTAAGCCATACCGTGCTTAGCAAGCGCAGATTGCTTCGTCTGGTGCAGGAAAACCATGTCCAGGGCTGGGATGACCCGCGCATGCCGACCCTTTCGGGCTTGCGCCGCCGCGGCTACACCCCCGAATCCATCCGTGAATTCTGCGATGACATCGGCGTCGGCAAGGTCAAAGGGGTGGTGGCGCTGCACAAACTGGAATACCACATCCGCCAGCATCTCAACAAGGTCGCCAACCGCGTTATGGCTGTCCTGAATCCTTTGAAAGTCGTCATCGAGAACTATCCCGACGACCTGGTGGAAGACATGCAAGCCATCAACAATCCCGAGGACGCATCGGCTGGCGCGCGCCCGGTGCCCTTCTCCAAGGTGCTGTATATCGAGCGGGATGATTTTATGGAAGACCCGCCGCGCCGGTTTTATCGGCTGGCGCCCGGACGCGAGGTTCGCCTGCGCTATGGTTATTTCATTACCTGTACCGATGTCATCAAGGATGAAAAGGGTGAAATTATCGAACTCCGCTGCCGCTATGACCCCGCGACCCGCGGTGGCTCGGCAGCCGATGGACGGCGCGTCAAGGCGACCTTGCATTGGGTATCTGCCCGACACGCCATCCAGGCGCAGGCACGGCTCTACGAAACCCTGTTCACGGTCGAAAATCCCGCCGCTGACAAGGAAAAGGATTTTACCGAGTACATCAATCCCCATTCGCTCAAAGTCGTCGATCCTATTTATATCGAGCCGAGCATCCAAAACGCCAAAGCGGGCGAGCGCTTTCAGTTTGAACGGCTGGCATACTTTGTCGTGGATGCGGATTCGACGGCGGACAAACTTGTCTTCAACCGCACGGTGACCCTGCGCGACCAGTGGAAAAAACAGCAGAGCCGAGCCAGTAGGCCGCCGCGAAAGCGGCGGCGGAAGCAGCGCACATAAATGGCGACCGGCTTACCGCACCGACTGCTTGAGCATCTCCACAAACAAGTCGCGCCGGGCACTGACAGCGACATCGACCTGCGGCGGCCGGCCGGTTACGCCCAGTCTGTCCACCACCGTCAGCCCGCGCGCCAGCCCTTCGCCAGTGGTTACATCGACGCGGTATCTGGCATAGCTGGCGATGGTCGGGTCAATCGCAATCGCCATCGTTATCGGGTCAGGCAAATCAAAACCAGCCAGGTTCGATTGGTCAATCGCATATTGATTCAATGTGGCTTGTATATCCACCACATATTCCGCCAGTCTCGTGCCGATGCTGCGGATTTCCTCGGCCTGTCGGGGGCTGAAGGTGGCATATTGCCATGAGATGTCCCAGCCGACCATCGTTATCGGCATACCCGATTCAAAGACAATTTTCGCCGCTTCGGGGTCAACCCAAATGTTGAACTCCGCCAGTGGCGTCACATTGCCGTGTCCCGAGCCGATGCCCCCCATGATGTAACATCGGGAGACTTGCCGCGCCAGCTGCGGTTCACGCAGCAAGGCAAGCGCGACATTCGTCAGGGGCCCCAAGGTCACCAGTGTAATATCATCGGCATGGTCGTTAATCACCTGCCGCAGCATATCAGCGCCATGCCCATCTGCCGCCGCTCGTCCCCAAAGCGGCAGCCCCATATCACCCATCCCGTCGCTGCCGTGTACATCTTCAGCCGTTGACAGTTCACGCAGCAGCGGCTTGGCACAGCCGGCATAAACAGGGGTATTTTGCTGGCAAAGTTCGACAGAATAGAGGGCGTTCTGAACCGCCTGCGCCAAAGGGACATTCCCGGCGACCACCGTAATCGCCCGTACATCAATGTCAGGATGCTGCAAGGCCATCACCAAGGCGACCGCATCATCAGAGGCGGTGTCCGTATCAATCACGAATTTTCGCATGAAAGTCTCCCGTCCAACTGACCCGAATGGGTGCTGCTCTGCCGACCATGTTATACTCCAAATCGAAGCTGAATGGGATGATGAATTGAAAGAGGTTCTGGCAATGGATTTTACAATACCCCCTCATGTGGAAACGATGGCGCGGCGCGTCCGACAATTTGTTGATGAAGCAGTCATTCCAGTAGAAACCGAATTGCTTCGCTCTGGAGAAGACCTAAGCATCGACATCCTGCAAGGCCTGCGTTCAAAGGCAAAAGCCGCCAGGCTGTGGGCGCCGACCATGCCCAAGGAATGGGGCGGCATGGGATTGAACATCCAGGAAATCGTGCCTGTGTTCGAGGCGGCCGGACGCAGCCTGTTGGGCCCTCTGGCGATTCACTGCGCCGCGCCCGATGAAGGCAATATGCACCTTTTGCATACCTGGGCGAACGACGAGCAGGTCGAAAGGTTTCTGGTCCCATTGGCAAAGGGCGCGGCCTTTTCCGCATTTTCGATGACCGAACCCCCGCCCGGCGCCGGCAGCGACCCGCGCATGATTCAAACTTCAGCGGCCAGGGACGGGGATGAGTGGGTCATCAATGGGCATAAATGGCTGACAACCAACGGTGAAATTGCTGATTTCTTTATCATTATGGCGGTGACCAATCCGACGGTGCATCCCTATCAGGGGTGTAGCCAATTCCTGGCGCCGCGCGATACCCCCGGCATCCATATCCTGCGGGATGTCCCCGTTATGGGCCTCAAAGATTTTGGCGGGCATGTCGAGATGCGTTACGAGGATGTCTGCCTGCCGAACAGCGCGATTCTTGGCGGCGAAGGCAATGGGTTTATGCTGGCTCAATCGCGCCTGGGGCCGGCGCGCCTGACGCATTGCATGCGCTGGACTGGCATCGCCCAGCGCGCCGTGGAGATTGCAGCCGCCTATGCGACTGAACGGCAGGCATTTGGCAGCGCCTTGAGCGGTCATCAGGCGATTCAGTGGATGCTCGCTGATTCGGAAATGGAGCTCAAGATGGGGCGTCTGCTGGTGCAGGAGGCGGCCTGGCTGCTGGCACAGGGGGAGCAGGCGCGCATCGAAACCTCCATCGCCAAAGTGCAGGTGTCGGAAATCGTCAATCGGGTTTTGGATCGCTGCGTCCAAATCTGCGGCGGGCGCGGCATATCGCGGGATTCGCCCTTGTCCACGTGGTACGAAAAGGCGCGCG
>DAOUKA010000050.1:0-5558 GCA_034421915.1 Anaerolineae bacterium | reverse complement strand
TGGGCTTCCAGCGGCTCGGTCGGGAACACATCCAGCGCCACTTTATAACGTCCCGCCAGCACCATCTCGGTCATGGCGTCAAAGTCGATGACATGCGCGCGGCTCGCCAAAATCAGAACAGCGTTATCCTGAATCATCTCCAGATAATCGCGCGACAGCATGGCGCGGTTTTCGACTGTCGGCGCCGCCAGCACAAAAATAAAGCGCGAGCCGGACATCAGCCCGGCCAGCGAAATCGGTTCGACTCCCTGCCGCCGCAAATAGCCATCGCCAAGCCAGGGGTCATAGGCAGACAGGCGGACATGAAAGGGCCGCAGCAAGGGCTGCAAGGCGCGGGCGATGCTGCCATAACCGATCATCCCGACCGCCTGCCCGTAGAGCATAAAGGTGTTCAGATTGCCCGCCTGAAGATAGCTTTCCCTGCCCTGCCGCATCGCTCGGTCGCCGCGGGCAATTTCCCGCGCCGAGTCCAATGCCAGCCCCAGCGAAAACTCGGCAACCTGCCGCGCGAATGCCGGCGCCGCGCTAAGCACGCGAATCCGATTTTGATAGCAAGCGTCATAATCGAGCTTGAGCGGAAAAGCGCCAGATACGGTCATAATCGCCTTGAGTCGGCTCGCCCGCGCCAGCACATTCCCATAACGCCAATCGGAACAGACCACCACATCAGCCTGCGGCAAGGCCTGCAAAAACTCGTCGAGTGGCATGGGTTCGTCTCGGCCCCAGACGACATCCACCAGGTCATCAAGCCGCCGCTGATCCTGCGGCGAAAAAATTTCCCCCATCTTTCTGAAATAGGGGTCGACGATGACCTTGCTTTTCATATTCTCTTCCTCAAACAGCGCGGACAGCCGCCAGGCGCATTATTTATAACGGCGGTCATACCAAACGGGCAGGCCATCCAGACAAGCGGAAATATGGATGGCGGACGCTTGCAGGGCGGTCGAAACCTGATGCGGCTCCAGCGCAGTGACACCGACCGCCTGGCTCATCGCGGCTTGCGGATCCATGCCGGGCAGAAGCACATCCGTGAGCTTGGCATCTTCGACAATGATGCGCCTAAACCCGCCGCCCCCGACGAGATGCAGGTTGATTTCGCTGTGATGGACAATCGGCTGGCGACCGCGTTTCTTCACCAATTCACTCGCATACACCGACTGAACTTTCCTTGCATCTTCTCGCCAGCACACCCGGTCGCTGCGGAGCGCGATAATGCCCTGTTCGTAGGAGCTTATCAGAATCGTATCCGGCTCGCGCAAAATATGCCAAAGCTGCTGCACGATGAACAGCAGCAGCAAGACGGCCACGCCCAGCCCCAGATACGGCAAAATCTGCGGATCCGGAATCAACGTGCCGGCATTCGGCAAGGCCAGTTCGCTGTTGATCGAGGCAGCCGAAACCCAGGCATAAATCAGGGCCAAAAGCGCATACCAGACAATCTGGCGCATTTTCGCCCGCAGCCAGCTTTTGGAACGCACGAAGCGCACTTCGCCTGGCCCGCCGCCAGCAGCGGTGGCGGCTGTGCCCGCCTGCAAATGCCAGATGCCCACCTCAAGCGGCAGGTCAATCAGGGGAATGGGCTTGGGCAGCGGGGCAGCGGATGGCGACACATTGACAAAAGGCTTGTCCAGCACAGCCGCCAAGGCCTCCCCGACCCGCTTGGCGTCCTGTTCATAAACCGACTGGTCAGGGTCAATGAACCGCAGCACCTCGCAGTAGCGGCCCGAACGGGTCGCCGACAAATCGGGCGACAGGGTGATTGCCAGTCGCCAGGCATCAGCCTCGTATGACCAGCGCAGAACCACCTCGTCAATCTCGACGGCAGAAATTTCGCCCTCATCCGGCAGGTCGCGGGTGTTGGCGAAAAAATTGTCATAGCGAAAGCCGCCGCCCGCTTTGACCGCGACCCTCGCATTCCGTTCTTTGTGGTCGTTGATGCGTATCAAGTGCCAGTGCTTGGCGCCATAATCCACAACAAAATTATCTGATACTGTGATTTCTGTCATAACTTGCCAGCGACTCAAGATGTGTGTAGGTAATAATTGCCTATTATGACAGACTTTTCCCAAAAGTGGAGACAGGATTTCCAGCGAATCCGCCAGGTCGATATCGAAGACTCACGGTTTTTCCTTGACCGCGCTTTGATAGCGCTGGCGGACGAAAATGAGCAGGCAGAAGAGCAGCGCCATCAGCGCCAGGGCGAAGCCGCCGATGATACGCGCCGGCGCCGGTTCAGCGCGGCTGATTTCTGCCGCAATCAAGCCAAACAGGGTGGAAAAGCCGTAGAGAATGAAGAGTGTCTGACGCTGCGTCAGGCCGATGCTCATCAGGCGGTGCGACACATGGTCTTTGCCAGCTTGCATCAGGGAGCGCTTCTCGGCAAGGCGGGTCAGGATGGCCAGGTTCATATCCATAATCGGCAGCGCCAGGACAAAAATCGGCACCATCCAGGTTACATTCAGGGACTGTGAGGTGAATTTGAGCTTAATCGCCAGGATCGACAGGACAAATCCCAAGGTATAAGCGCCCATATCTCCCATGAAGGTGCTTGAGGGGCTGAAATTGTAGGTCAGGAAGCCGATGGCGCTGCCAAAAATCGCCGCCGCCAGCATACTGACGAGGATTTGCCCCTGCGTCACCGCAAGCAGCAGGAAGAAACCCGATGTAATCGCTGACGTTCCAGCGGCCAGCCCATCCATATTGTCAATCCAGTTGATGGCATTGACGAGGGCGACAATCCAGAACAGGGTCAGCGGAATATCAATCAGCGCGGCGCCAAACAGCCGAATCTGAACGCCCGCAAGGATGACGACCCCGGCCGCCAGTGTCATCACAAACAGCCGAATGTAGGGGCTGAGGTGCTTGCGGTCATCCAGATAGCCAATCCAGGCGAGCAAGGTCGCGCCAGCCACAATCGCGCCCAGTTCCACCAGATGCTCTGGCGGGCTGAACAGCAGGACAGACAGCACAAAGGCGGCATAAATCGCCGCGCCGCCCATCAAGGGCATGTGCTGGGCGTGGATGTTGCGCTTGCTTGGCGATGCCAGAACGCCCAGACGCAGCGCAATCTGGCGGGTGATGGGCGTTAAGCCCAGCGCCGCGGCAAATCCGACAACCATAATCGGTATGAATTGCAGGGTCGCGTCCATAACCTTAGTATAAAGTGGAACACCGCCAGTTCAAAGAGGCCGGCGGCCAATGTCAGCTTACAGCACCAGCAGCGAGATGGCAATCAGCGCCGCAAAAAGCACCGCCGCCAGCATCCCCATATTGCGCAGGTCTTTGATGACAAAGCTGTAATCGGCACGCAGGTCTTCTTCGGTGACAACTTTGGTGGGGTTCGCCAGCAGTTCGGCAACATATTCAGCATCCAGCTGCCCTTCGCTTTGGCGCTTGTCCAGTTGGACGTTTTGCAAGTCGCGTCGGCGGCGGCGGGGCTTGGCCGCGGCACTGGCGGGCGGAGCTTCCTGTTTTGGCGGGGCGGCGGCCGTGCTACGGGATTCGGTCTCGCCTTCCCCGACAGCCTGACGCGCCTGCTCAAGCGCCGCCTTCGAGATGTTGGGTTTCCTGCGTCTGCGCTTTGCCATCGGGCAATCCTCCAAGGTTCAGAGCCATCCAGCCATCATTATCCCAAAAGAACTTGCGGATGGCAAGCGGCCTGGCTCACAGTTACCGTCTGCTACTTGACCTTCATGCGGCGCAGACCTTGATAGGCCGGGTTGCCCTGGATGTCTTTCCAGCGAGCTTCACCGCCATCGGTGTGCCATTCGACCACAAACAGCCCCTCGGTATCCTGATAGGTGAAGCTGGGCTTCAAGCCGAGCAAAATCTGACGAATGGTGCCGATAACCTCTTTGCGCTCCTCGCCCAGCCGCAGGATGAAGTATTGTCCGGCAACAAACTCAAAGAACATCGGCATGCCATTGAGGCTGCCCTCCATCTTCACTGGCGCCTCCGCCTGCGTGCAACTCATAAAGACATTTTGCAGCCGATTGTTCCACAGGGTATGGTTGACGCGCTCTTCGATGTAATAGGGGCGCGGTTCGGGGGTTGAATAAAACCATTTGCGAGCGGTGGTCGCCATCGTCTGTTTCTCCACTTGTTACGAGCCATCACAACAGCGCTAGTGTACCTCAAAATCCCGCGCGGTGGAAAGGGCAGAGATAAGCGGACGAATCTGGCAAAATCAAAAAGAATGAAACAAATGTTCTAAAACTGTGGTATGATGAATCCACTGCCACATCAATGAGAGGCTAACAGGCATGAAATATCGTGACAACCGCACCAAACGCATCTTCGAGTTTATCTGCCACTATGCCCGCCGGCAGGGTTTCCCGCCCACGCTGGGCGAGATTGCCCGCCATGAAGGGTTCAAGTCCAATTCCGGTGTCATCCGTCATCTGGACAAGCTGGAAAAATGGGGTTGGATTGAGCGCTTTCACGGGCAGGCGCGCACCATCCGCATCCTGCGCCAATGTGATTCAGCTGCCGAGCCGCGCGATGCTAGCCATGATAGGGCGATCCCTTCTCGCCTATCTTCTCGGCGGCGATAATCACGCCCGAACGCGGCAAGACATATAACTGATACAGTTCGCCATCCACAAACTGCCGCAGCAGCGCCGCATCCAGCAATTTATAATTCTGCACTTCGACGCGCAAGGTATGATACAGGGGGTGGGTTCGCATGGCATAGCGGCTTGTGCGCCCTTTGACAATCCGCACCGTTTCCGATTCGCAGTCGAGCGTTAATTGCTGGACGAATCGGCTGAAGCTGGCATTCAGATAAATCATGGCGCCAACAGCCGCGATTTCAAGCATCATCGTCATCGGCAGCAGCAGGACGCGCACAAAGGACAGCATCACCACCCCGGCCGTCACCATCACGGCAAGGGCGATGCTGCGGCGGGCAAGCTGCGCCGCCCGCGCCTGAGAAAAACCGATCTGCTGCTGGAGCGCGAATATCTGTGCCTGGCTCATCAAACCCAGTCGGTTGTTTTTCAGGTCATTCTCGCTTGCCTCATTCTGACGGCCGGCCACTCTCATATACTTTGCCCGCGCTTCCTGTTGATAAAGTCTTTGTCTATTAAGTCTACCAGCAAATGACGGCCATCTCAATTCCTGCCATTCCGCAGAAACGGAAAACTTTGCCACAAAAGCGCAGAGGGCAGCGAGAAAATGAATGATTGACATTTCAGCCAGCCATCAACGGATAAAACAATGATTCGGCTACGTTTGCCCTTCGCTGCGCTGGATAATCTTGGAATAAGGCGGGCGAACTTGCTACTATTGATGCGATTCCATATATTTTAATTGAGGAAAGAGGGGGGTATGTTCAAATCAACCAAATTATTAAGGCGTGCGGTTTTTATCCTTGGCATAAGCCTTTCGTTACTCAGCCTGCCACAAGTCTTCGCCGCCGATATTACAGTCGATGCCAACTGTACGCTGGCGCAGGCCATCACATCCGCCAATACGGATGCGACAGCCAGCGACTCATCCTGCGCGGCGGGCAGCGGCGCCGATACCATTTTCCTGTCGGGAGACATCACGCTGTCAGC
>DAOUKA010000049.1:0-3015 GCA_034421915.1 Anaerolineae bacterium | reverse complement strand
CGCTTGCAAAAGGCATTGTCGCCGCCGACCCCAAAATTATTCCGTATCGAACCGAACTCTTTGTGCCGCGTTATGGCATCGGGCTGATGGCGGATACTGGCGGGCGCCGCAGTTCGCCCTATTGGATTGACCTCGGTTACAGCGATGAGGATTGGGTGTCCTGGTCAGGATATGTCGATGTCTATCTGCTGACGCCCGTACCCGCCAAGGTAGATTACCTGCTGCCAGAATGGACGCCCCTGCGGAATCGCCCCGACAGCTGACTCACCCCTCCTGTGAATTGGCGAATGCCTCCGCTTGAATCTCAAGCGTGGTGTATGGATCCCGCCACCAGTCAAAGAAGGGCGTGGGGTCATAGCCCAGATAATTATCCAGAATGCGGCGGATGATGGGGGCGACAACTTCCGAGCCTTCCCGCGAGTTCGCCATAACGCCAGCGAAGGCGATTTGGGGGTCGTCGGCTGGATGATAAGCGATAAACCAAGCATTCGGATAGAGGGCGGTTTGGGCGGTGCCTGTCTTGCCACAGAGCGAATAGGGCGACTCTCCAAAGACGGGCCTGGCGGTGCCCAGTTCGCTGGTGACGGCCTCACACATGCCCTGGCGCACGATATTCAGCGCATCCGCATCCAGTTCCAAATCGCGCAGCAGCGTCGGCTGGCTGGGCTGGTAATCGCTGTCGCCGGCCGTGCCGATGTGGCTGACGGCATAAGGCTGATAAAGCTGGCCGCCATTGGCGATGAGGGCGGTTGCCTGCGCCATTTGCAGCGCCGTGACCGCGACATTCCCCTGTCCGATGGCGTTGTTGATGGCCTGCGTGGCGGAGTCTGTATTTTCAGGGTCGGGGTTCAGAATTATCCCCAGATCGCCGGCCGCTTCGGGGCCCAAGCCCGTCAGCCCCGTTGGCCGCCCAAAGCCCAACAGCTGGGCATAATCGGTCTGTAAATTGCCCTCGCGCTGGAACATCTCTGCGCCCATCTCCCAGAAAAAGGGGTTGCAGGATGATGCCAGCGCTTGGGTCATGGTGATGTCCCCCGCCGCACTAAGCCCGTTGATGATGCGCCAGTCGGTGCGATACAGCCGCGCATCGTTAAAACGTTCCTGCCCATACCATTCGAGTTCGCAGGGAAAAAGTTCATCCGCATCCCAGATGTCTTCGGAGGCTGCCGCCAGCAGGGTTACAATTTTGTAGACCGAGCCGGGCGCGTACTGCTCGGCAAGCGCCTTGTTTTGCAGCGGCGAGCGCGAATCGCGGGTGATGCGCTGGAAGACATTGCCGACATTGTAGTAAGTATCGGGGTTGAAGATATGGGGGTCAAAGCTGGGATAGTTTGCCAGCGCCAGAATCGCGCCCGTGTGAACATCCATGGCGACGACAGCGCCCCCCAGCGCGACCCCGCCCCAGTTGGGCAGGGCATGGTTGACGGCATCGGACAGCGCCTGTGCCGTGATTTCCTGCAAATCGCGGTCAATCGTCAGCGTGACCGGGCTTGGCGCTTTGCCGATGGTGCTGCCCAGTTCACGGATGACCGTCCTCCCGGATTCGATAATCTGCAAAAAGCGCTGCGGTCGTCCAGCCAAGGTTTCTTCATAGGCATTTTCAATGCCCGCTATGCCCACTAGGTCGGTGCCGGCATAGCCGCGTGACTCCCAGAACTCCAGTCGGTCGCTGGGTACATGACCGATATAACCCACCAGATGCGAGGCAATCCCATGCCCATAATAACGGCGGGTTCGGTATGGCAAGACCTTGCTCAAGGCCGTCTCTTCGGCAAAGATGGCGCAGTCGCCTTCCAGCGCTTCGCGGAATGCGAGATAGCGCTCCGGGTCAATTTCGGCAACATGAAAGCGGGTTTCGGTGTAATAACTGGCGAAGATGGAACGCAGCGTGTTGACCTGCTGGCGGGTGACCTTGGCCAGAGTACCGATGCAGTCATCGATATCGTTCATATCCTGCTGCACGACATACAGGCTGGCGACCCGTCCGTTTTCTTCGGCAAGCAGCTGGTTATGGCGGTCATAGATATTTGCGCGGGGCAGGAACTTTCTGCTGACCTCCAGCCGCGCCTGTGATGACAGGCCATCGAAAATATCCATGGGCGACCCAGCGATTTTCCAGCCGCCTTCCTGAATCATCCGCACGGTGCGCCCCGCATCTTCAATCGCGCCAACATCGGGCGACTCCATCACAAGGTCATAATCCAGCACCGCCGTCGTGCCTTGATAGTCGACTCGGTTCAGCCTGTGGTCAACCGCGCCAACGCGGATGATGCTGTGGACGGCTTGATAGCGGTTGATGAAGGTCTGTCGGGGATAGAGCTCGCGGCTGCGGCTGGCGGTCAGGCGGTACATGCTGTCATAGTCTTCACGATTCCAGGCGGCGACAAACTCGCGCAGGACATCGGCGGGTTCGGCGCTGGTGATTTGCGTGGCTGGCGGGGGCGTATCCGGCGGACGGGCTGCCAGCGGGCTCAAGCGCAGCGCATCGCAAGCGGTGAGCAGGATGAAGCCCAGCAGGAATAAAAGGGACAGGGGAGCTCGGTTCATAGGTCGCGGTTCGCTCATTGAGGGCATCCATTTCACCACAGAGGCGCGAAGGACACAGAGAAAAGCAATGCTTCAGGATGATTCTCGGTGCCCTCTGCGTTCTCTGTGGTGAAAATTTTTTGTTTCAACTTAAAAGGATACACCACCTGAATAGGTCAATCAATAGGCGCCGCTGCGCAAGACCACGCGCGGAATGGTCATCATCAGAATGCGGATGTCCATCGTGATCGACCAATTTTCGATGTAATAGATGTCCATCAGGCACATTTCATCGAAGGGGATATGGCTGCGCCCGCGCACCTGCCACAGGCCGGTCATGCCGGGGGTGATTTGCAGCCGCCGCCTCTGCCAGGCCTCATAAAGCTCGACCTCGCTGGGGGTCGGCGGGCGGGGCCCGACCAAGCTCATCTGCCCGCGCAGGACATTGATGAAGTTCGGCAGTTCATCGAGGCTGGCGCGGCGCAAAAA
>DAOUKA010000048.1:0-2073 GCA_034421915.1 Anaerolineae bacterium | reverse complement strand
TCACCTTGATGTCGGCGTCAAAGCGAATCGGGTCGACGATATGCCAGCGATACATCCCCATTCGCAGCTGTGAGCGGTAATCGTTATTCGGTCGGATGACCTGATGGAAGCCGGCGTAAGGGGTGGTGTAGGTGGCGTAACCCTGATTGTGCCGCGGGCTGGGGTCAAAATTGTACGAGCCGCAGAAATAATCCTCGGTGCCAGTGCCGCAGATGGTCGGGTATTCATCGCCGTCAAGATAGAACTTTAGCTCGCCCTCGCCCCACCAGCCGTTATTGTTGGTTCCCCAGGCGACATACGTGCCGACATACTGTCCGCGCCCCTGGACGTCATCAAGGATCGTATAGACGTCTTTGTAGGGCAGTGGGTTGGTGCGCCTGAACTGCGCGTGAAAATAGGCGGCGTCTGCTGGCACTTGGGTCAGGGTGTAATTGATTTGGTAATAGAGCGTCATATCTTCTTCGGCTATGTTGCTCATGGTCATGCGGCACTTTTTGCGGAAGGGCATCTCCCAATAGGAGTTGAAGGCGCTGCCGGGATTGACGCAGACGGGCATGGATGTGACTTGGGCATATTGACCCCAGCCGACGGTGAAGAAATCGCCAATCGGGCATTCTACCGATGGATATTCCGAATCATCCCAGTAGATGCGCAGAATAGAGAAGCGCCAGTTTCCTGTTGGGGTCATCCAGATTTGCTGAATGGCGCCCGGCCCAGCTATGTCGGCCAGGGTCAAGGTTTCGCCGGCTTTGATGACCACCGATGGCGATACCTTCCAGCCTTGGCCCAGGTCACGGGCGGCGTGAGCGCCGGTGCCTTGGGTCGCCATCCCGCCTTTTCCCTTTGCGCCAGTGAAGTTTTCGGCGCTGATGGAGCGGGTTCTGGCGGGCGACAGGCGCGATAAATTGCCGAGATGCAATCCCAAGCCGTTAAATTCAGTCATCACCTAACCTCCGATACCGGTTAAATTGTTAAAGTGCTGTTCATAGAGAGCGCAAACCTGCGGGTGTGAGCCGACATAAACGAAGCTGATGGTGTTGCCTTGATAGTCGAAGGTGCCGGCATGGGCGCAGGGCTCGATGGCGATGGTCTGTGCGCTGGGCAGGCCTTCCTGCCCGCCAAGGGCGCAGTTGATGAGCTCCTGGTTGATGCGCGTCTGGTTGATGACCAGCACCGCGCCGACAAGCGGCACCGCGCCGGTCGGATGGGTTTCGGTGTAGAACTTGGCGGCGATGGCGCCGCGGTCCTGGAAGCACTGCAGCACCTGTTCGATCTTGGCGACGGCGGCGGTGAGGGCGACCTGCCCGCCAACCAGGGCCGCGCCGCCTACAGCCGTGAATGCGCCATCTATGGCCGCGTCGACATTGGTGGCGGTATAGGCCGCGAGATTGGGCAGCAGACGCTGCGCCGACTGGGCATCGCCGGCTATGTTGCCCGTGCCGCCGCAGGCCGCCAGCACAAGCAACATCAGGCTCAGCCATCCCGCAGATTTCAAAATCTTCAAGTTTATGCTCCCGATTTGAAAACGGCTCTCCCGTCATTTTAGCAGACTTTGCGCGGGCGCGGGCAAGCGATTGCTGAATTGAGGGGGATTTGTTAGACGGGCGCAACAGGAAGCCAGCGCAAGGATGGAGACAGGGTGAAACTGCTAAGCTACGAAATCGATGGAAAGCGCTGCGTCGGTGTGTTGGATGGGGAGACGATTCGGCGCGTGGATGCGAACAGCATAATGGACATCATCGCTGCGGGCGAGAGACCGACGGCAGGCGATATTTGTGACAAGCTGGGTGAGGTGCGGCTTTTGCCGCCGCTGGTGCCGGGCAAAATTTTGGCAATCGGTCGCAATTATGTCGCTCATGCCCGCGAATTGAACAACGAAGTTCCCGCCGAGCCGCTGGTGTTTGCGGTGATGCCCAGCGCCGTCATCGGGAGCGGCGATGTTATCGAATGGGAAAGCAGCCTGACCTCGCAGGTGGATTGGGAGGGCGAACTGGCGGCGGTCATCGGCAAGACAGCCCGCAAGGTCGCGGCGGCGGAGGCGCTGGATTATGTTTTTGGCTATACTGTCGCCAA
>DAOUKA010000047.1:0-1646 GCA_034421915.1 Anaerolineae bacterium | reverse complement strand
GGCCCTTGCCATCTTGGCCAAGCCGGCCATCCTGAATCGCCTGTTCCAGATAAAGCAGCACGCGCAATTCGCGGCCGGGGTCGCCCTTATCGACCAGCACCGCGCCCTGCCGCAGCGCCCCGCGCTCCCGTTGCAGTATCAGGCTGATGGCGGCGTCCAGCAGGGGATGCCCCGGGCAGACAAAGATCGCCTGTGGCTTGTCGGGCAGGTCAATCAGGGCCTTGTCGAAGCAGACGCGCCGGTACTTCCTTGAGATGGGTCCGTGGCCGCTGGCCTCGGCCTGGCGCCGAATGCGCTCTGGCACGTGGTTGATGGCATAGCGGCCGGGCTCGCGCTCGTGGATGGCGCCGCCCAAATGCTCAAAGGCCTGGCAGAAAAAGGCTTTGATGTAATACGGCTGCAAGCGCCGCGCCGCCGCCCGCTCCATATCTTCGCGCACCCGCGTCACTTGGCTGGTGTCCATCTGCGACTGGCTGAGGAACTGCTCTTCCAGCAGGTCGCGCACGCGCTCCTGGTCGGCGGCCTGGTCAACCGCCTGCTCCAGCCTGGCTCGCACCCAGGGGGCATCGCCATAGCGCACCGCCTCGACCAGCAGTTCCCGCAGTGGGGTTTCCCGAAACAGCTTGCCCAGCACATCAAAGACTTGGCCATCCAGGGTAGCGCGCTCAGCCTGCAGTTTCTCCAGCAGGCGCTGATACACCGCGCCTTCGCGCGTTTCCCCCGCCACCAGATTCCACAGATGACAGACTTCCTTCTGCCCGATGCGATGAATCCGCCCGAAACGCTGTTCGATGCGGTTCGGATTCCAGGGCAAATCATAATTGACCATCAGATGCGCCCGCTGCAAATTGATGCCTTCGCCAGCCGCGTCTGTCGCCACCAGAATCAGTACATCGGGGTCATTGCGGAAGCTGTCTTCAATCTGATGCCGCTTGTCCCGTTGGACGCCGCCATGAATGCTGACAATCGCTTCCGGGCGGCCCAGCAGGGTTTTCAACTTCTCTTCCAGATAATTCAGGGTGTCGCGGTGTTCGGTGAAAATGACCAGCTTGCGCTGCCGTCCGTCGCGGTTTTTCATGGACGGGTTATCTTGCAGCAAACGGAGCAGCTCATTCCATTTGCGGTCCTTGCCACTGCGGCGCACGCTTAGGGCCTGCGCCTCCAGCCGTTCCAGGGTGGCGATTTCGGCCCGGAGTTCCTGGATGCTGCTGGCGGCGGTCGCCATGTCAATCAGCCTGTCTTCAAGCTCTTCGACCTCAGCTTGGGGAGCCTCCTCAAGGTCTTCCCAGTCATCCTCACGATAAGCCTTATCCGCCGCCAAAATCGGCTCGCGGCTTTCCTGCGCCTGCTTAAGACGGTCTTGCAGGCGCAGGCGGCGGCGCTTCAGGGATTGATGGATGGCCTCTGGCGAAGATGCCAGCCGCCGCTGAAGGATGGTCAGCGCAAAGCCGACGGTGCCTCGGCGCCCGCCATGTTCGAGCTTTTCGGCGCGGTCAAATTCTTGGCGCACATATTCGCTTACCCGTTCATACAAAGCCGCTTCGTCAGGGGAAAGTTCGTAATGGAGGGTAGATGCCCGTCGTTTGGGAAACAGGGGTGTGCCGTCAAATTTCAGCAGCCTTTCCTTGACCATCCGCCGCATCAGG
>DAOUKA010000046.1:0-3396 GCA_034421915.1 Anaerolineae bacterium | reverse complement strand
CTGCGATACACCGAGTACATCATAATAATCTCTTGGCATAGCTGAAGTCCTGTGTGCGCTCTGTTAATGATACAGCCTGGCTCTCTATGGCATAAGATGGCGAAACGGGGCTGATACCCCATCAAGCTCTGTTGCTCTGTCATTCGGCATCGGTGACATCTTCATCATCCGCCGCCGCGCCCTCTGGCGCCAGAGGCATCTTCGTACATCTGTGCGCCCAAGGCCTGCAGCTGCTGCGTCAGCGCTTCGGTTGCCGCTTTGATTTCAGAGATGCTGCCAGTCTCCCGTGCCTGTTGCAATGCCTCGATTTTTTCCTCTGCCCGCTGCACGCCGCCGCGCGGCAGTTTCTCTGCATAATTGCGAAGCAGTTTCTTGGCCTGATAAATCGTGCTTTCGGCTTGATTGACGGCCTCGGACCGCTCTTTGCGTTCCGCATCCTCTCTGGCAAATTGTTCAGCTTCGGCTTTCGCTCTCTCAATCTCTGCATCCGACAACCCGCTGTCAGGGAAAATGGTAATCGCCTGTTCGCTTCCAGTGGCTAAATCCTTGGCGCTGACATTCAGAATACCATTGGCATCTATCTCGAAGATCTCTTCAATTTGAGGCACGCCGCGGGGTGCGGGCAGGATGCCATCCAAGATAAATTTGCCTAGCGACCTGTTGTCGCTTGCCATCTTGCGTTCTCCTTGAACAACATGAACCCTGATCTCTGTCTGATTGTCGGCGACAGTAGTAAAGATCTGTGCTTTCTTGGTTGGAATGGTTGTGTTGCGTTTAATCATGGGAGTTGCGATGTTCCCCACTGTCTCCGTACTCAATGTCAGCGGGGTGACATCCAACAGCGCAATGCCCTTGATATCGCCATCAAGCATACCGGCTTGAATGGCAGCGCCGTTTGCCACCACCTCAGCTGGATTGACCCTTTTGGTCGGTTCTTTGCCAAAGAAATTCTTGACGGCTTCTCGAATGGCTGGCATCTGCGTCATCCCGCCAGCCAGCAGCACCTCGTCAATATCATCAATGGATAGCTCAGCGTCCTTGAGTGCTTGCTTGCAACATTCTATAGTTTCCTGTATCAAGTCATAGTCATCGTCCGTAACCAGGTCTTCCAGCTTGGCACGCGACAGGCTCATATTCAGATGCTTCGGTCCGTCGGCATCAAAAGTGATAAAGGGCAAATTGATGTCGGCATTGAAGGTCGTCGATAATTCGATTTTGGCTTCTTCGGCGGCTTCTTTCAGGCGCCACAATGCCGCAGAATTATCCCGCAAGTCGATGCCATGCTCCTGTTTGAATTGCTCAGCCATCTCGTCGATAATGCGCTCATCGAAGTTGTCGCCGCCGAGGAAGGTATGCCCATAAGTCGATTTAACCTCGAATATGCCATTGGCGATTTTCAGGATCGAAATATCAAAGGTGCCGCCACCCATATCATAAACCGCGATCATGCCTTCACGATCCCCGCCCAGCCCATAAGCCAGACTGGCGGCAGTCGGCTCGTTGATAATCCGCAAGACTTCGAGACCGGCGATTTTTCCGGCATCCTTGGTGGCATGGCGCTGCGCATCGTCAAAATGGGCTGGCACCGTAATGACCGCTTGATCGACTGTTTCCCCCTCAAGATAGTCTTCCGCATCAGCTTTCATTTTTTGCAGCACCATAGCCGAGATTTCAGGCGGACTGTAATCGCGGTTGTTCATCCTGACGCGGACGTCGCCATTGGATGCTTCCGATACTTCATAGGACACCAGTTTGGCTGCATCCTGCACTTCTGGTTCCCTGAATTTGCGCCCCATAAAGCGCTTGATCGAAAACACCGTATTTTTCGGATTATTAGCGGCCTGACGGCGAGCCGCGGTCCCAACCCGCCGTTCGCCTTTGTTATCGATGGCGACCACAGATGGAGTGAGATTGCCTAGTTCCTTAGATAATGGAATAACGGTGGGCTCGCCTCCTTCTATCACGGCGGCAACCGAGTTGGTTGTCCCCAGGTCAATGCCGATAATTCGTCCCATAATGCCTTACTCTCCTGATACTTTATTCATCCCGTTAATGGGTTGTCTATCACCCTAGCTGGCAACGCGCACCAGCGCCGGGCGCAGCAAATGTTCGCCGGCACGGTATCCCTTTTGCAAAGTCACGGTAACGTGACCGCTTTCGACCTTGTCACTGTCGTCCGTGCCAATGGCATCGTGAAAGTCCGGGTCAAAGGGTTCGCCAGTCGGGTCAATTGCCTCGATTTGGTATTTTCCCAGCAGCTTTTCAAATTTGCGCTGAATCATTTCTACACCCTCAACCCAGGGGTTATCGCTGATGTCTTCTGGCGCATTTTCGAAGGCGCGGTCAAAATCGTCAATCACCGGCAGCAGCGATTCGAGGGTATCAAGTGAGCCGCGCTGCTGGAACTCGCTCCTCTTCCGTTTTATCCGCTTTTCATCATTCGCAACTCTGGCTTCGCGCTTGACATTTGCTGCCAAGTTATCGTAATTCTCTTGCGCTTCGTTACGTTCCTCTTGCGCCGCTTTTAATGCCTGTTGTGTCGCTTCCAATTCTTGTTGATGCACCTCAACATAATCTCGCGCTTTCTTACGGACACGATTGAGTTTCTCTTGTGTCGCCTTCAATGCCTGTTGTGTCGCTTCCAATTCCTCCTGTGCCGTGCTCAATTCTTGCGTCAGTTTGGTGACTTTCGCCTTCTCTTGCCATTTTTTCCGCCAACGATGGATAGTACTCACACTGACGCCAGCCGCCTGTGCGACTGTCCGCGTGCTTGAACCCAGGTGTAATTGATAAATAGCGGCTAACCGTTGCACCACTTCATCTTTGTCCTGACCATCATCGCGCATAGCTTGTTCCAGCTGCTGCGCTTCTTCTTCACTCAATTGATATCTGTTGTTTTTGTTCATCTGTTCATTTGCCATATCTTCGCATTATTTCTTCGAACTGCTTGGATAAAGGTAAAGCGTCTTGCAAGCCAAATGGCCCCGATGCGAAACGGGGCTGATACCCCATTAAGCTCTGTTGCTCTGTCATTCGGCATCGGTGACATCTTCATCATCCGCGGCCGCGCCCCTCCCGCGCTTCCTTACGGACACGATTGAGCTCGTCTTGCGCCGCCTTCAATGCCTGCCGCGTCTCGTCCAGCGCCGCCTGCGCCTTGCTCAATTCCTGCGTCAGTCTGATGATTTCCGCCTTCGGTGAATGCCCCTGTCTTGCCTTACGGAAACTGAGAGCTTTGACGCCGCCCTCATGCCATTTTTCCCACCAACGATAGACAGTACGCTCATGGACGCCAGCCTCCTGTGCGACTGTCTCCATCCTTGAACCCAGGTGCAATTGATGAATAGCGGTTAACCGCTGCATCACTTCATCTCTGTCCTGACCCTCATTGCGCAT
>DAOUKA010000045.1:0-3849 GCA_034421915.1 Anaerolineae bacterium | reverse complement strand
CGCTGCGGCTGAACCAGCAGCAGGCAATTATTCCAGGCGCCGCCATCCACCTCGTCCCGCACCAGCAGATTGTAAAAATAGGGGCGCTTATCGTGCTTGAGCGCCACGGTGAGGTGCGCCTGGGGGTCGGCATCGAGCATCAGCACCTTGTACCCCAGAATCGCCAGACCGGCGCCAATCTGCGTTGACAGGGTGGTCTTGCCGACACCGCCTTTCTCATTGTAGACCATCAATGTTTGCATGCTGCCTACCTTATTCCGCTCTTGGCTGACTGCTCTGGCTCGGTACTAATTTATCATCAGTCGGGGTAAAGCGCAAAAATTATTTCCACGATGAGGGCGCGGCCACGCGATCATTGAATGCGCAGCATCACCCTTGAAGTGGCATCCCACAATTCTTCCAGGGCATAAAAACCGCGCTTTTCCGGCGAGAAAAAATGCACGACCACATCCCCATAATCCATCACCACCCAGCCACTGGCGGCAGTTCCCTCGTTGGTAAAGGGCAGCTTCCGATAATTCTCCTTGACATCCTGACGGACAAGCTCGGTCAGGGCGCGCAGGTGGCGGTCATTGTCGCCAGAACAGATGATGAAAAAATCGGCGATGATGTTGTCGGGCCTCAAGTCGAGCAGGAGGATGTCCTCTGCCTTGCGCTCCTCGACAAGCTCCACAATATGACGGGCAAGTTCCAATGGTTGCAATAAAAGGTCTCCATAGCTCTGGTTTCAAAGGGTATCCTTATTTTAGCACAGGATGCCGAAAGGGGACAATTTGATTTTGGCGAGGATGATGCCAAAACACGAATACTTAGACAAAATCGTTGCTTGGGCAAGCCGGGAAGAGCCGATTCGGGCGGTGGTTGTCACTGGCTCGCTGGCGCGGGACGATGGCTCGGTGGATGAATGGTCGGATTTGGATGTGCAAATCATCGCCAGCGACTTCGCTGAATACATCCGTGACGACAACTGGCTGGATGCGCTGGGCGAGGTCTGGATTCGCTTTCCGCTGGATGTGGAAGCGCCCTATCGTCTGGTGTGGTTTGCCGGCGGCAGGAAGGTCGATTTTCAATTCAGCACGGTCGCCGCGCTTGAGGATATGATAGACAGCGGCGAATTATCCGAAGAATACCAGCGCGGTTACATCGCTGCCCTCGACAAAGACAGCCGCTTCCAGAACCTGCCGCCTTCACCCCATATTTTCCCGCAGGCTGCGCTGCCAAGCCCCGAAGAACTGCATGCGGTCATCAACGAATTCTGGTTCGAGGCGCTGCATGTGGCGCAGTTTATTCGGCGGCGCGAATTTTGGGTGGTCAAGTTCCGTGACTGGACGATGAAGGGCGATTTGCTGCGGCTGCTGGAATGGCACAGCCGCGCCACCCGCGGCAAGGAAGTCAACACCTGGCTGACCGGCAGGCGCATCCGCGATTGGGTTGAGCCTGAAACCTACCGCGCCCTTGAGCGCATCTGGTCAAGCTGGGGCGCGGCGGGACTCTGGGCGAGCCTGCTGCTGCAAATTGAGCTCTTTGGGCGCCTGTCGCTGGAACTGACGGCGCGGCTTGGCTATCGCCATCATGCCGCGACCTATGCCAAAATCGAAGGCTGCATCCGCGAACTGTACGCCGCGGACAATATGGAGCGTCCTAATCAAGCGTGAATTCGCCATCAGGCTCCAGGACAATCGCCTGCGCGTCGGTTTCATGCCGCACCCTTTCGCCCCACTGCGCCGCATCCTGCTCAATCGGCGGGAAGGTGTTGAAGTGCATTGGCGTCACATAGCGGGGGTTCAGCCAGCGAATCGCCCTGAGCGAATCCTCGATGCCCATCGTAAAGACATCGCCAATCGGCAAAAACGCCAGATCGAGGTTTTCCTCGCCAATAAGGCGCATATCACCGAACAGGCTGGTGTCGCCGGCGTGATACAGGGTTTTGCCGCCGCCGCGGATGACAAAGCCATTCGGCTGCCCGCCATAAGTCCCATCGGGGAAGGATGAACTGTGGAAGGCGACTGTCCATTTGGCGCTCATCCAGTCATTGCGGTAGCTGCCGCCGGGATTGCCCTGAAAGACATTTGGCACTCCCTGGGCGCTGTACCAGTTGCCCATCTCAAAATTGCATACCACCATCGCCCCGGTTCGCTTGGCAATCTCGACCGAATCGCCCACATGGTCGCCGTGAGCATGGGTCATCAGAATAACCTCCGCTTCAAGATCTTCCGCCTTTGATGCTGCTGTCGGGTTGCCCGTCAAGAACGGATCAATCAGCACCTTGTGCCCGTCAATCTCCAATAAATAGGCCGAATGTCCCAGCCATTTGAACGAAACAGCCATCTGCTTCTCCTGTCATCTGCCTCTGCCAAAGTCTGAATGTCTCCTGTCAGTTCGATTGTATCATCATCATGGGATTCGCGCTAAGGGTGGGGCCGTCCTGTTCAAAACTTTTCCGGTGGGCGCTTACGTATTTTTAGTAGCCTTAGTAGTAGGCCCTGTTCAAACTGTTCAAAACTTTTTAGCCATTTGGGAAATTTGGGATATATTTCCCAAGCCTATCCCAAATTTGCCCGATTCTGGGCGCATATATCCCAAAAATGAGAGCGAATTTGGGATATATGCGCGAAAAGTTTTGAACAGGTGCCTGTTCAAAACTCACCGAGTTTTGAACAGTTTGAACAGGTGAGTGCAAAGTTTTGAACAAGTATGACGATTATTACAGAGTTTTGAACAGGTTTTGAACAGATTCAGCCTACCTGTTCAAAACTTTGAACAGGCTGGAGCCGACTTTCTGCGATGGTTCGCTAAGTCGATTTGGGATATACTCAGGGCGAAATTTGGGATATTTGGGATATTTGATTCCGAAGCGCCAGCAAAATAACCATGCCAATTCGACGGCTTCCATATAGAATTATAGCCATCGGCAGATAACAGGGGACAAAGGATTTTCGACAATGAGTGAGATAAGGTTATCGTGTCGCACGGTCGTTTTTCTGGTGCTGGTGGCGGTTGTTGTGGGCATCGCGGGCGGCATCTTGGGCTGGATTTGGGTCACGGGCGGTGAGGGTGAAGCCAGCCGGTCGGTTGAGGAGGCGCTTGCCGAGCGTGAAGCGAATAATGCCGAGATGGCAGCGGCCGTTCATACGGCGCTTGCGGATGCCGCCGCGACCATCATCCCGGCGGCAGTCAATACGGCAGTCGCCGCTGTGGCTGATGCAGTGATGGTCGCAAGTGAAAGCGAGCCGGTCGAATTCGCTATCGTATCAGCCGAAAGCCAGGCGACCTTTACGCTGGAAGAAGATTTGCGCGGCAGCCGCACCACAGTGGTCGGCTCAACCTCTGATGTCGGTGGCAGCATGATGGTCGATTTGGCAAATCCGAGCGCATCGTCCATTGGGACGATTGTGGTCAACGCACGCACCCTGGAGACGGACAACAGTTTCCGCAACCGCGCCCTGCGCAGCGACATCCTCAAGTCGGCGCAGGATGCCTACGAGTTTATCTTCTTTGAGCCGCGCGCACTCGACAATTTCTCGGCCGAGTCGGTCAGCGTGGGCGATACCCTGAGCTTCGACATCACGGGGGATTTGAGCATTGCGGACGTGACGCGGAGCGTCACTTTTGCTGCCAGCGTCACCCTGGAGAGCGAGACGCGCATCCGCGGCAGCGCCAGCGCTAATGTCCTCTATGCCGATTACAATCTGGTCATCCCGCAAGTGCCATCGGTCGCCAATGTGACCGACGACGTCGACCTTGCCATCCATTTTGTGGCGGCTGCGGGCGGGTAGACTGCGGAAAAGAAATATGCCCAGAAAACTTTATGCGACCGAGCCGCGGGTGATCAACAGCGTGGCTTCGCGC
>DAOUKA010000044.1:0-6328 GCA_034421915.1 Anaerolineae bacterium | reverse complement strand
ATGCAAGTGATGATTGGCTCGGTGCGGGCATTCACCGACAAGCTGATGGCTGGCTTGATATTGAACCGCGAGCGGACGGAAAGCTGGCTGTCGCGCAATCCGATTCTGGTGACGGCGCTGAACCCGATTATCGGCTATAACCATGGCGCGAAGGTGGCAAAGCGAGCGCTGGCGGAAGGGAAAAGTGTGCGCCAGGTGGTTCTGGAGATGGGCTTGATGGATGCCGCCGAGCTTGACAGGGCGCTGGATGCCTGGTCGATGACCGAGGGCGGGATAAGGGGGTGAGGGGAATATCAGCCTTCACGTGTTATAATGAAGCGCATGGATTTTGTTGAAGAATAACTTACAAATCGCTCCAACTCTCAAGGAGGGCAAAAGTGCAGCATTTCGACTCTTATGATCCCTTAACTATTGAAGACCAAGACAGGGAATTAGTCATTGCGGCGAAGAAACGGGAAATTCGTAACATCTTAAAGAGTTATACAGGATACTATGATCCTTTCGCAGAGGTTCTGCAAAACGCCTTTGATGCGGTTGAGAAACGCGCTCACGAGGAAGATGTTGAATATCTTCCTCAGATCTGGATTACTGTTGACATACAATCTGGGCAGATCTCTGTGACTGACAATGGCTGTGGTATGGATTTTGCCGAATTCCAGAAGTTTCTTAAACCAAACTATTCCTTCAAGTTAAGTGATAAGTATCGCGGAATGAAGGGAGTTGGTGCTACATATCTCGCCTATGGATTTAACGATATGCAAGTGTCTACCAAGAAAGGTAGAGATGTCTGGTCAGGGAGAATTAGGCGAGGCAGGGAATGGGTGGAAGACAGTATGGGAGAAGTCGAGATTCCTATGTTTGCTCCGTCCACCGATTCTCCACATGAACCGTTTGAAGAGATTGACAATGGCACATCGGTAACGATTCGCCTGGTTGGCGGCGGAATACGACCAAAGGATTTGTCTTGGGCTGGCGCATCAAATGCAGCACAATGGCTCGCCCTCTTGCAGATTCATACGCCGCTGGGCGCAATCTATATCGAACCAGATCAGCCATATTTTCCCATAAGAATTGATTTAGAAGTTATCGATTCCAACGGCACAGTTACCAATGAGGCTGTCGACAATCCAGAATATCTGTATCCGCATAAGCAATTTGGTCCGGTGGTCAAGCTGCGAGATTACCTGGATTGGATGAAGAAAGAGATTGAAAAAGGAAATCCACCAAGCCCTCCCAAGAGATTTACCAATCTTTCTGCATTCTGGATCACTCTAAGCGCAGACGATATACTCAATAATGTGGCGCTGTTTCCAGCAAAGCTGTCGGCTGATCAACGCACACTGGTTAAGGAACTCAATGTCAAAATCTACTTCTTCATGTGCTTTTCAATTGAATTGTGGGATCAGCTAAAGAGCCAGATTGGCCTCAACAAGCGTGCCCAACTCTTGCAAGGTGGATTACAGATTGCGACAAGGCATATGCCCCAAGGTCCACTTTTGCAGATTCCGCTTAATCGTATGCTGGGCTTTCAAAATATAACCCATATTATCATACACATTGATGCCGAGCCGGATCTTGGGCGCAAAGGTTTTCAGCCAGAACATGCAGCTATAGCTAAAATCTTGGCACAACGGCTAGTTGAGCAATACGGAATGAAGTATCGATGGAACTTGCTCCGCAGGAAAGTAGGTCCCGCTATATTGGTCAAGGAACTTCAGCTTGAGAGTTGGATTGACGAACAAAGAATTCACGAAGAACAGCATCCACTCAAGATCGTTAAGCCACAAGTCTTTAAACCTCTTACATACTTGCCAACGCGGTCCGAACCTCAAGTGGAACAAGATGTAGTAGCGCTATTTAACCAGATGCTATCCGCCGGGATAATTAGAGGCATCCATATGCTGTCGTCAAGCCAATACGAACAGTACGATGGATTACACAGACGAATACTTGACATTCCGTATTCCACATACGTCTATGATCCGGATACCAACCCTCTTGGAGTCGTTCGTGATTCTCTGGGAAGTGACGAAAAGCGATTGAAAGGCAGGATTGAAGTGTTGGAGTTCAAATTCAGTCTGGATGCTCTCGTCGAAGAATTGTCCCAGCAGGATAAGGATGCAAAAGCGCTAAATCTGGTGATTGCTTGGGAAATTGGCAAGAAATGGGCTGAAATGTATTCCGTTACTTCTTACCTCATATCAGATAACATTCGACACCGCGAATTTCACGGTTATACGCATCGCTTTGAAGATATGATGTCAGGGACTGTTGCATTTAATGCCATAATTCTGCAGGACTTGATAAGTTATCTGAATGATCCCATTGCTGAAGAGAAAAGGCAATCACTCCTAGAAAATCAATACTATGGATAATTGCGATGGAGTTTCAAACTGTGACTCTTGAATCGTTTCTAAAGATACTTATATCTGGTAGCGATGTTAATCCAGAGTTAAATCGGTATCTCACCGAACAGCTTCGCAACGTCGCTTGGCAAATCTTTAGGGACGCTGGAAAAGCAAAATTTGTTGGCGGGAAAATTGATGCTGCTTGGTTACAAGGCTTTATCCAACGCCATGTTCCCAATAGCGGTCACGGCAAAAGTGCAGTGAGTCGTGATAGGTTTCTGCCTGCCTCAAGCGATGTCATGGACTACGGTGAGGCAAGTGCCAAGCCTATTACTGTTCCAAACATGGGGTCAGAAGTTGTCGACCGTTTGTATGGGGATTTACCTGATATAGGTATGAGCATTACCGTCAAATATAACAGGGTCAGTTTGGAACTAACACAAACAGAAGGGCATATTGTCGTTGGGTTGCTCGGAGAAGTGCTGTTGCAGGCACGAGATATTATGACGAGCGGGCTGGGCAAAAAACTGGAATTGCCGCTTATGCTGACACTGGCAAAGCTGTATCAAGTGCCATTCAGGCACTATGCTGGCAAAGGCTTGAGCGGCGAAGGTCGAGATGTGGACTTCCATTTTATCGACCCATCCGAAAAACGCTATCGTTGTGAAGTCAAGCTGATGGGCAAAGGCAACCCAGAGAGCGCTGACGCTGTTGTTGCCAGGGATACTGACATTTTTATTGCTGACACGCTTTCATCATTAAATAAGGAACAGTTGCCACAGCGCGGGTGTTATTGGGTAGAATTGAGGGCAGACGAAGGTTACAAGAAAATTTTTGAGGTTTTTACCGAACTTGGCATTCCCTGCGTCGAATTTGACGGCGATTTGGGTTGTGCTCTTGACAGTATCATTCCAGAAGTTTTTGCGGAACTTGAACAGGCGAGATAATAGAAATGAATAGCATAAATCGAGACAGGAAAGTATGAACAGACAGCAAGCATGGGAAATTGTATGTGAATTTGTGCAGACAGACAGCTTGCGCAAGCACATGCTGGCGGTTGAGTTTGCGATGCGCGCCTATGCCGAGCATTATAACGAAGACCCCGATTCCTGGGGATTGGTTGGGCTGCTGCATGATTTCGACTGGGAGGTTCATCCCTCGCTGGAACAGCATCCGATGGACGGGGCGCCTATTTTGCGCGAGCGCGGGCTGGATGAAGAGGACATTCGCACCATCTTGAGTCATGGCCCCCTGGCGGCGGATGACCGCGTAACTGTCCGCGACAAGGCGCTCTATGCGGTGGATGAGCTAACCGGCTTGATTACGGCGGTGGCGCTGGTGCGTCCGAGCAAGGACATCCGCGATGTCAAGGTCAGGAGCATCAGAAAGAAGTGGAAGGACAAGGCATTTGCGGCGGGCGTCAATCGGCAGGATGTGATTGATGGCTGCGCCGTGCTGGGCGTTGATGTCTGGGGCTTTCATGTGCCGCTGGTGCTCAAGGCGATGCAAGACCACGCGCCAGAACTGGAATTGGATGGCAGCAGGGCGCGGCTATAGCGGGACGGTTCTGCTAGGCGCGGACGTGAACGGGCGTGCCGATGCTGGCAAAGTCATAGAACCATTTGGCATCGGCGTTGGTCATATTGACGCAGCCGTGGCTCATGGGCTGACCGAAATTGTTATGCCACCAGGTGCCGTGGAAGCCGTAGCCGGCATAAAAGTACATGACCCATTCCACATTTTCCAAGTGATAGTCGGGGCCGGACATGGTTGTCGAGGGGTATTTGCGTTTGATGGCGAAATCTCCCTGCACCGTTGGCGTCTCTGGCAGGCCGGTCGAGACGCGGGCGCGTCTCTTCAGGACGCCATCTTCATAAGCGTAAGCCATCTGCGTATCGACCACCACCACTAGCTCACGCCCCTTGCCCACGCGAGCGCCGGGGTGATTGGTGTCAAAATTGTGATAATCCAGCGAGCCGTTGCCATAGGCTGCCAAGTCACTGCTGTTGGGGATGACCAAGACAGTGCCAGGGTAGACGGTGTTGGGATTGGAGATGCCGTTGAGTTCGGCAATGGCCACCCAACTGATGCCCAGTCTGTATCCGATTTGCGAGAGCGTTTCACCGCGTTGCAGGGTGTATTGCTGACGGGCTTCAGCTGGAGCATCAGGGTGGTTGCCATTGGCCGCGGCAGCCGAGTCTGTCACCGAGATGCGCAATTCCTGACCGCGGTCAATGCGATGCGGATTGATGATGCCATTGATGCGCATCAGGTCGGCAAGGGTTATGCCATACTGCTTGGCGATGGTGCTCAAGACTTCGCCCGGCTGGACGATATGCGTGATGAGGCTGGTTGCCGTGGATGGGTTGATGCTCGCATTGTTTTGGCTGGCTGTGGCTGGAGGCGATGCGCCAGGTATCGTCAGTTCCTGCCCAGGGTGGATGAGGGATGTACGCAGTTCATTGAGCGCTTTGAGTTCTTGCAAGTCGACGCCATACTGTTTGGCTATTTCGCCCAGGATTTCTCCTCGCTGAACGGTATGGGTAATCTGGCGGGATGCGCCAGGTATCGCCAATTCCTGGCGGGCGTAGATAACATGAGAATTGGCAATGCCATTGAGCGCTGCGAGTTCCTGCAAGTCCACGTCATAATGCAGGGCAATCCAGAGTAGCGTTTCCCCCGGCTGGACAAGGTGTGTGAATTGTGAGCTTTGCGCATGAACTGAAGAGGCGAACAGACCGAGGATAAAACTGATGGCAAGCAGTATGCTGTGTGGTTTCATAACCGCTCCCAAGCCAATGACAAACACGAACGACATTTAACTATCGATTCATTATAATGCGGAACAGCGATTTATGATAGTTGATGAATCGCGGGTTTGGTTGTAGAATGCCTGGGCATCGCAGGCTGAAGTCTTGTAGCAGCTTGCGATAATCCGTTATACTTGCGAGAGATGATTGATTTGTATTCGGCAATGTGGGGAGGACGCTTGTATGCCTGAGCTTATCACGAAGTGGCCTGGGTGGCGGGGACTGAATGGGTTGGCGCTGTTCAGCATTTTGCTGGTCTGTTTGTCGCCTGTGCTGGCGCAGGGCGGAGACCGCATTCTGGCTCCGGGTTCAACGCTGTCCGGCACATTGGGACCTGATGAGACGGCGACTTCGTATGTTTTTGATGCGCCTGCCGGCACCAAGGCGACTGTGTCGCTGGTCAGCGCTGATGCGCCTTTGGCGCTGCTGATAAGTGACGCCAATGGAAACCCGGTCGCTCAAGCGCTTGATGCGGCGGCTGGCACAGTGCAGGCTGAAGGGTTGCTGCTGGCGAGTGGCGGGCGTTATTTTGTCGTCGTTTATTTTGCACCTGGCAGTGGTGCGACGGCATCCGCTTTTGACCTGTCGCTCTCGTTTGATGAGCTTGCAGCGGCGGCCGAAGTCGACATCGCAGCCTCACCGACTGAAGCCGTACCTGACCAAATCCCGATTGCCGGCGGCATTCAGGTGAGTTTGGACTGGCGCGGGTCGGCGGATATGAACTTGCAGGTTCGAGACCCCTCTGGCGAAACCTTGTATTGGGATTCGCGCACGACCAGCAACGGCGGAGTCTTTGGATTCGATGCCAATGGTCTGTGTGAGGTCATCAGCGAAGGCCCAGTCGAAACCGCGACCTGGCAGCCCGGCTTTTTGCCGACAGGCAGTTATGAAATCCTGGTATTTTATGCGCAGGGCTGTGATGCCAGCGCGCCGTCCGTGTCTTTCTCGGTTCAGGTGGCGGTTGATGGCGTCGAAAGCGGTGCGATTGAGGGCATTCTTGCGCCGCCGCAGCCGGGACAAGACAGTGTTTATGTCGCGCGGTTTGAGATTGACGGCAATGGCCTGGCGGCCGTTCATCCTGGCGGCGTCTATCCCGATTCGAGTTTGACGCTGCTGCCAGCTGCCTTTGATATTTCATCAGATGTTCCGCTTGCCATTGAGCGCAACACA
>DAOUKA010000043.1:0-27313 GCA_034421915.1 Anaerolineae bacterium | reverse complement strand
TTCCCATCTCAAGAATTCAATCTGGTATTGCTGGACAATATCACTAGACTATAGGCTTTGTCTACACCTATCAAAACGGAGATGATATTGCAAGTTTTGCTTGGCTTGATTCAGACGATGCGTCCGCAGCAATGGACGAAGAACATTCTGTTTGTTTTCCCGGCGCTTGTCTTTGGTGAGAAACTATTTGAACCCGAACTGCTGCTGCGCGTTATAGCGACTTGCGTCTTGCTGATATTCATGTCAGGCAGTATGTATATTATCAATGACCTGGCAGACCTGGAAAACGACAGGCTGCACCCCACCAAGCGCCATCGTCCCATACCTGCTGGCAAACTGCCCCTTCCCATCGCAAAATTGGCTTCGATTTTGATACCCGCGCTGACATTGGCGGCTGCTTTTCGTCTTGATGCCGAACTGGCTCTGATTCTGGCTGCCTATCTGCTTATTCAGCTGCTTTATTCGTTCCGATTGAAGCATCTGGTGCTGATTGATGTACTCACGGTGGCATCGGGTTTTTTGCTGCGAGTCATGGCGGGCGGCGCCGTCATCGATGTCCCTGTTTCTTCCTGGCTGTATGTCTTTACTGGGTTGCTGGCTTTGTTCCTGGTCATTGCCAAACGCCGTCAGGAATGGGTTCAGCTGGGCGACCATGCGCTGAATACGCGGCCCATATTCAGGCAATACAGTCTGGCGCTGCTGGATGAGATGCTCCGGGCTGTTACCACCTCAACGATTATCACCTATGTTCTGTACACCATCGAGGTCGAGACAATGACCAAACATGGCGCGAATTGGGGTCTGTTGACCGTCCCTATTATTGTTTATGGCTTGTTCCGCTATCTGTATCTGATTCATGTCGAGGAAGAGACCGCAGCGCCAGATGAAGTCCTGCTGACCGACCGACCGATGCAGCTGACGGTGATAACGGCGGCATTTGTCTTCTTTGTGATTTTATATGTGCTGTAGTCGACTCATGGAAGGGGAAACCAGCGCACCGGCCAAAGTCATCCTCCTGGGCGAGCATGCCGTTGTTTATGGCGTGCCAGCGATTGCCGTTCCCGTATCGACATTGAGAGCTTATGCAAGGGTCAAGGCAAAAGACATCCGCTTGAACATCATCTCGGCTGATTTTGAGAGTCAGGCGCTCCATGACCATAACCTGCTGAAGCCACTGGAAAGAATGTGCTCGCTGGTGCTGGATTATTTTGAGGTCGCTCGGCCTTATGGCGAGATTGCCCTCCAATCAGATATTCCCGTTGCCCGCGGCTTGGGAAGCGGCGCTGCGGTTTCGGCGGCATTGGGCCGCGGGATTGCCATGCTGCTCGGCAGACAAATCCCTGACGATGCGCTGAACCGCCTGGTTTTCGAGGTCGAGAAGATTCATCACGGGACGCCCAGCGGGATTGACAACACGGTTGTAGTTTATGAAAGTCCTGTCTATTTTGTAAAGGGGCAGGCAATCGAAGCGCTGGAAATCAAACAGCCCATTCATATTATTATTGCCGATACGGGGCGGGCATCGCTGACGCGCCAGGCTGTCGCTCATGTCAGGCAGCTTTACCATCGCCAGCCGCAGCCAACGGGGCGGGCATTTGAGCGCATTCGATTTATTGTCGAACAGGCGCGGCTTTGCATCAGAAAGGGACATCCTGTTCGGCTGGGAGAACTGATGACCGAAAATCATCATCAGCTTCAGCTGCTGGATGTCTCTTCAACAGAACTGGACAGGCTGGTCGATTCGGCGCTGGCTGCGGGTGCATTGGGTGCCAAACTGTCGGGCGGGGGACTGGGCGGCAATATGATTGCCTTGGTCGAGCCATCCAAGCTGAACGCGGTCAAGGATGCTCTCGTCAAGTCAGGCGCAGCCCGTCTGGTGGATTCGGTGGTGGGATAAATGACGACCTTCATCAAACTCGGCGGCTCACTCATCACCGACAAGAGCCAGCCCCGCGCTTTCCGCCGCAGCGCGATGCAAAATATAGTGAGCCAGGTCAAGCGTATCCGCGCAGCCCAGCCCGACCGCCGCCTCCTTATCGGGCATGGCAGCGGCTCTTTTGGTCACGTTGCCGCCAGCCAATACAACACCATCCACGGCGTCGCCAGCGAGGAAGACTGGCTGGGATTTGCGAAGGTCGGCTTTGTGGCTGCCGAGTTGAGCCAACTGGTGCTGGCGGAGTTTGTGGCGGCCAGGCTGCCTGTCATCCGTTTCCAGCCGTCGGCATTGATAGGCTCAAAGGGCGGGCGGATTATATCCATGGATACGAATTTGATTTCGACCGCGCTTGACAGGGGGCTGATACCGCTCGTTCATGGCGATATTGCCTTTGACGAACAGCTTGGCGGAACGATTGTATCCACCGAGTTCATTTTTGCTTGGCTGGCCGGGCAGCTGGATGTTGAGCGCATCATTCTGCTGGGCGAAGTCGATGGTGTACTGGACAGCAGCCATCAGGTCATCAGCGAAATCACGCCGGCCACATTCAGTCGAATCAAGAATATGCTGGGTGGATCCGAGGGAGTTGATGTCACGGGTGGCATGATTCAAAAAGTGGCAGAGATGGTCGCATTGGTCAGGCGCTATCCTGACTTGGAGATTGTGATTGCCAATGGCAATCTGCCAGAGACGCTGGTTCGTCTTGTTTGCGGGAAGGATGACATCGGCACGCAAATCTGTTGGGGATAACCTCATTAAGGCTCAATCTACCCGCACTTGATGCAAGAGCGGATACAATCCAGTGGCATCAAACTCCAGATTGCGGATATTCGACCGAATGCCGCGGATTTTCACGTTTTCCCGAATCGGCAGGATAAGCGCCTCGTTCATAAGAATCGATTGTATCTGAAAGTATTGCTCGCGTCTGGCAAGCGGATTCTGCTCGGCGGCAGCCTGGAGCAGCAGGCGGGTCAGCTGCTCGTTTTGGATGCCGGGAAAGCGATATGGAGAATAGTCGAGAAAGACGGCGCCAAGGATAGAGGGTTCCAGCCCATGGCGTTCGACCGGGAACAAATCGAATTCACCCGACTGCACACGGCTTAAAAGTCGGTTGATGCCAGGCACAGGCTCAATGATGAGTTCAATGCCAAGCGCTTGCCACTGTTGCTTGATGACGGCAGCAACCTGCGGCAGCTGCCCCCAAGGCGGAACGAGCATCCTCAATGCAAGCGGGCTGCCATCGCGGTCAAGCTGACCGTCCTTGTCGGTATCTTCATAGCCGGCGCTTTTCAGCATTTCCTGTGCCAATCCGATGTTATAGGCGAACTCATTGATGTAGCCCGTATGCGCCAAGCCGGTGCTTTGCGAAAGCGGCGAAAAGGCGAGCGGAGAATAATTAAAAAATACGCTGTCAATAATCGCAATCCGATTGGTGGCATACAGTAATGCGCGGCGCACGAGGCGGCTGTCAAGATGCTCGCGGCTGGTGTTAAACAGGAATTGCACCGTCTGGCCGGGAATATCGGTTGGCAGGAGTTGGACTTTGCTGTTGCCAACCAGATTGCGGGCATCTGAAGGCAGCACGCTGTCGATGACATCCAGCCTTTCGGCGAGGATGGATTGCACCGCCGTGCTTTCGTCAGGCAAAATCAGAATCTCCACACGGCTGATTTCGTCGCCCTTTGGCGGCATATCTGTCATGATATTCCCCGCATAGCGATGATTGCGCCGCAAACTGATGCGGTCTCCGGGCAAATAGCTGTCCAGAATGAAGGGCCCGGTGCCTATCTGATGGAATTGATAGCGCAGGCTGTTGTAAGCATCCAGGGCCTGTGGGCTGGCGATGCCGAGAAAGGGCTGCGACAGCCCATCCAGCAGGGGGATGTATGGCTGGAGCAGGATAATCTGTATCGTGAATTCGTCAATGATTTTGTAACGGCTGAATGGACCCAGCAGGGAGTGGGCATGGCGTGAATAGATTTCGGGGTCATAGATGCGGTCGATATTCCTGGCGACGGCAGCCGAATTAAAGCGGGTGTCATCGTGAAACACAAGGTCGCGCCGTAAATGGAAGGTATAGATGAGTCCATCTTCAGATATTTCCCAGGAGCTTGCCAGTCCGGGTACAAAATCGTGGGTATCAGGGTCGCGGTAGACGAGCGTATCGTAGATTTGCCTGAAGACCAAGCCGGCCTCGTCCGAGTCGGCAAGATGGGGATCCAGCAGGGGAATGTCGGTGGTGATGCCATAGGTCAGGCAATGCGGATCCATCTCGCAGGGGGGAGTCTCCTGTTCTCCCGCGCAGCCGACCGCGGCAAGGAGCGCAAAAAGCCAAATTGAAATATGAATCACCATGCCTGAAGCCGATGGGGATGTTCGGTGTTGGGTGTCCATAAGCTCAGAATAGCACAAACTTACCTGCAAAAGAGCGGTTTGAGCTTGAGCCTTGCCACTTTACAATTCAGCAAAAGTTGCGTAGTTTTGAATCATCTGGCGCAGATGTGTCTGAATGGTGAAGGACGTGCATGAGTTTCTCAAATGAATAACCGAATCCTCCCGTCAGCAGGCGATGAAGAGACCTCTCTATACCGGCCGGTCTGGCTTGGCGTGACCTTGCAGCTGCTGCTGGTGACGGGTATATTGGCTGCGGCGCTGCTGCTGGACGAAACCTTTAACCTCCAGCTTGATGACAGCCTTGAGAGGGTTCTGCGGGTTGGTTTGGCGCTGCTGCCGCCGATATGCTGGCTGGCTGTCTCGGCATTCCCTGAATCGAGGGCTCAGCGCCCGCGCCAAAATCTCGCTGGCATCGCCATCCTTGGCGGTCTGGCGGCAGCGGCTGTCGGCTGGCCGCTGGTGCGGGATTTCTTCCGCGTCGAGCAATGGCTGCCGCTGGAATCGACATTCGGCAGAATTATCGGCTTTACCTTCACGGCGGGGACTGTCGATGTGGCGCTGAAACTGTTCATTCTGCGCTTCGCCATTCATCCTAAAAATCTCCGCATTCGCAGCGATGTCATCGCTTACGCTTTCGCAGCTGCGGTGGGTTACAGCTTTTATCTCAATCTGGCGCTGATATGGGGGCTGCGGCCCACCTTTGGCATTGCCGCCATCTATGTGCTTGCCAATTATGCGATTCAGTTTGCTTCCAGTATGTGGATTGCGCTGGGTTTCATTGAATATCAATTCGGCAATGCCCTGCCGATTGTCCTGCCGCTGAACCTGTTTGTGGCGGCGGTGTCTACTGGCATCATCACACCCCTTTTCTCGACGGTGATGAGTGGTCCGCTGGGTACGGCTGGCAACAGTGACCGCCCGCTTTTCGGATTGGCCTTCCTGACAGCTGCCTTGATGGCTTCTGCGGGCATCGGTTATTTCTTGTACTTCGCCGCCGCAGGCCGCGAACGCGAGGCTTATCGGGTCAGCGAGGCTGGCGATGGTCTTGAGAACGAACGACCTGCCACAGTTCAAAGCAGCCGCCGCCAGCGATGGTCAATCGCATTGAGTGGTGTTCTTATTCTCTTGTGTCTGGCTCTGGGCGCGAATCTGCGGGATACCAGCATCAACCAGTCGAATGTCTACGTCAATGTCGAGGCTGGCATCACCGCCCGTTATCCCCAGCGGTGGCTGCTGGATGAAGGGGGGGATTATGTTTTTCGGGTGCGAGATATGGCTTATCGCGGCTTTAACACCCTGATTGAGCTTGGCACCTTGCCCGTCAGCCCGGATACAGTCGAAAGGAACTTGCTGGACAGATTGACTTTGAAGCGCTCGCAAACGCTGATTGACTATACTATTCTGGGCTATGAGAATTATCGGCTGCCCGACGAATCGCAGGCGGTGGCGATGTCATACTCATTTGTATCGCGTGATACCAGCCCTTTTCTGGAGGGGGTTTCATCGATTGTACTTGGCCTGGACATTCTAACCATTGCGCGAGGTCAAGCGCTGATTGTCTCCTTTCGTGCCGATGCCAGCATTTATCAGCGAGAACTGGCGACGCTGGATTGGTTCATCCAAAATCTGGATTTTTAATCTGCTGACATGAGGGCGATGTTGAATTTCAAGTTAAGCCTGATTCTATTGTTGCTCCTGCTTTCGCCCAAGGTTGCGGCGCAATCCGCCCTGGAGCTTAATCTCGACCGCATCAAGCGGGCGACCGTATTCATCTACCAGACGGAAAGCCTTGGCAATGATTTGGTGGTCAAATGTGTGAGTACGGGAACTTTGGTTAGCGCTACGGGTTTGATTGTCACCAATGCGCACAGCATCCTGCCGAGCCGAAATTGTGACGGGGACAGCCTGCTCGTTGCTGTCAATGTTGACCTCAGCGAGCCGCCGATTCCAAAGTATCGCGCTGAAATCGCCAATGCCGATGAAGGGCTTGATATTGCTATTTTGCGGATTACCCGTGAACTGGACGGGCGCTTGATTGCCGAAGGCGCATTGCCGGCCTTGCCTTTTGTCGAGGTGGGTGATTCGGATGACATCGCCATCGACGAGAATGTGGCTGTCGCCGGTTATCTTGATTTGGGCAATCAGGCGGTTGCCATTCGGCCAGGCACGGTCACCGCTTTTATTGCCGAGCCGCGGGGTGGCAGCCGCGCCTGGCTGAAGACCCGCGCCGAAATCCCCGGCACGATGTCGGGCGGCGGCGCCTACAATTTGGACGGTCAGCTGATTGGCATCCCGACCAATGCGCCCCTGGGCATATTTGGCGCGGATTCCAACTGCCGTTTCATCGAAGACACCAATCAGGACGGGGTTATCAATAACAATGACAGCTGCGTTCCCACGGGCGATTTCATCAGTACCATCCGCCCCATCCGATTGGCACAAAGCCTGATACGCGCCGCCGCCCTTGACCTTGAGGTCGATATGGTGACCGTCCCCGAGGAAGTCCCCGATCCGATTGACCCGCCAGCATTTTCCCGTTTGTTTTTTTCGCCCTCGGTCATCAAGGGCCTGCCTTCGACTGTAGTTGGCTCCATGCCAGCCAACACCAACAGCCTCTACCTGTTTTTTGATTATGCTAACATGAGCCCGGAGATGGTCTATGAACTGCGAGTCACGCGAGACGGGATTCCGGATGCCACCTTCAGTTTGCCGCCGGTGCGCTGGAGTGGGGGGGAGCGCGGACTTTGGTATATCGGCAGCCGCGACCAGCCCTGGCCAAATGGCACTTATGAATTTACGCTGCTGGTGAATGGACTTGCCGAAGGAAGCCAGCAGATTGTTATCGGCGGGGGCGCGGACAGGTCGCCAGCGTTCAGCAATATCGTTTTTGGATTGCTCGATTTGCAGGGCAATCTGCTGGGGAACGGCACTATTCTGCCTGTCGGCAGCATCGCATCGGCGCGGTTTGTCTTTGCCAACATGGAGAATGGCATCTCGTGGACGGTTATCTGGTACTTTAATCAGGGCGAGGTGGCGCGGTCGGAAGAGCTTTGGTCGTTTGGGGAACATGGCTCCAACGTCGTGAATCTTCGACCCCGTGATGGGCTGCTGCCGGGTTCTTATCGCCTGGAGCTTTATGTGCAGGGCGCCTTGTCCGCCACATCGGATTTCATTGTCGCCGGCAGGCCAGAGGGCCCCTTGCCCGCGATTTTCACGAGAGCGCGTTACAGTTCTGCGCCGACAGCCGCCGATGCCCCAGGCGCATCGGCAACAGCCACCTTCCCGGATTCTATCCCGACCCTGTTCGCCTGGTTTGACTGGCAGCAGATTGCGCCAGGGACCCTCTGGACGGTTCGCTGGCTGGTTGATGAGCAGCCATTCTTTGAAGCGACTTATCCCTGGGTGACTGTCGAAACCGGAACGAACTTTCTGATGTCGATTGGCAATCCGCCAGATGGCAGCTACAGATTGCAGCTGCTGGTCAGCAATCTACAGGTTTTGGAAATTGTCGCCACAGTGGGAATTGGGCAGCTGCCGATTGACCGCTTTGCCGAAATCGAGGGGGCGATTTTCGGTGGGCGAGTGCTGGATGCCGCCACACAGTCAGGCATTCCAAGCGTTACGATTATTCTGGTAGGCGAGGATTATGCCGTCAGCGATTTTGAATGGCATCAGGAACAAATCTCGGCGCTGGCGACGACAGACCGCAATGGTGATTTTCAGTTTGGCCAACCTCTGTCGTTTGATACCCCTTACAGTGTTATTATCGAAGCGGAGGGATACATTCCACTGGCGGCGGACGGCATCGAATTCAGCGCCGATGAGCGCATTGTCGATATTCGGATTGAACTTGTGCGGGGGTGAGCGGATGTCGGGCAAGGTACGGCTGGATGTGCTGCTGCTGGAAAGACGGCTTGCGGCAAGCCGCAGCAAAGCCGCCGCCATGATTATGGCGGCTGAAGTGTTTGTGAATGGGCGGCTGATTGACAAACCCGGCACGCAGGTACAGCCTGATGCAAAAATCAGGCTCAAAGAAAAGCCGCGTTATGTCGGGCGCGGCGGGCTGAAGCTGGAAGCGGCGCTGACGGCATTTGATATGAACCCCAAGGGCAAGGTCTGTGCCGATGTGGGTGCAAGCACGGGCGGATTTACGGATTGCCTGCTGCAAAACGGAGCGGCACGAGTCCATGCGATTGATGTCGGAACAGGCATTATGGATTATCGCTTGCGAGTGGATAAGCGAGTTGTGCTATTGGAAAACACGAATGCACGCTATTTGAAGGCCTTGAGCGAAAGGGTGGCTCTCGCGGTTATTGATGTGTCCTTTATTTCCCTGCGCCTGATTTTGCCGGCTGTCAGGAAATGGCTGTCGGAGCAGGCGGATGTCGTTGCCCTGGTCAAGCCTCAATTTGAGGCTGGAAAATCCGATGTAGGCAAAGGCGGCATCGTCAGAGACCGCGCCGTGCATGGACGGGTGCTGACCGATATATCACAATTTGCCGAATCGATTGGATTCCATGTAGCGGATATGATTGCCTCGCCTGTCAGGGGGCAAAAGGGAAATGTGGAATATCTGATGTGGCTGACCATGGGCTATCAAGTCGATTCTGCATCTTTTGACAGTGAGAAAATTGCGGCATTAATTGCCGAGAACAGATAGCTTCCCCTGTACCTTCGTCTCTTCATGGCGCATAATAGCGCTGAACCTTCCCGGAGACCGACCTGCGATGAAAATTGAGAACATCCGCAACTTCTGCATCATCGCCCATGTGGATCATGGAAAAAGCACCTTGGCAGACCGCCTGATGGAACTGACCCAAACGGTGAATGTGCGCGATATGCAGGAACAGCTGCTTGACAGCATGGCGCTGGAACGCGAGCGCGGCGTCACCATCAAGGCCTCTGCCGTGCGCATGGTCTACGAGGCGGCGGATGGCAAGGAATACACCCTGAACCTGATTGATACGCCCGGTCATGTTGATTTTACCTATGAAGTGAGCCGAGCGCTGCAAGCCTGTGAAGGCGCGGTTCTGGTTGTGGATGCCAGCCAGGGAATCGAAGCGCAGACGCTTTCCAATGTTTATCTGGCGCTGGAACAAGACCTCGAAATTATTCCGGTCATCAACAAGATTGACCTGCCGGCAGCGCAGCCCGATGATGTTGCCAGGGAGATTGAGGATTTACTGGGAACGCCAAGCCGTGAAATGCCGCGGATTTCCGCCAAGAATGGCGTCGGCGTTGTGGATGTTTTGGAGCGGGTCATCAGTGAGGTGCCGCCGCCGGCCACGGAGGCTGGCGAGGCATTTCGGGCGCTGGTGTTTGATTCGCATTATGATGCCTATAAGGGTGTCATCGCTTATGTTCGCGTGACCGATGGCGCTGTCAGCAAGCGGGCTTTGCTGAAGTTATTCGCAACGGGTGCGCGGTTTGAGGCGGTTGAAATTGGCGTCTTTGACCCGGTGATGCGGACAGTTGCCGAGTTAGGCGCTGGCGAGGTCGGGTATATCGCTACCGGGCTGAAGACGGTTCAGGAGTGTCGGGTAGGCGACACGGTGACACTGGCGAACAAGGGAACTCAAAAACCCCTGCCCGGTTATGAAAAGGTCAAGCCGATGGTTTATGCCGGCATCTACCCGACTCATAACGATGAATATGCTGATTTGCGGGATGCCTTTGATAAATTGCAGCTTAATGACGCCTCCCTGGTTTATCAGCCAGAAACATCTCAAGCGCTGAACTTTGGCTTTCGGGTCGGGTTTCTTGGCTTGTTCCACATGGAGATTATTCAGGAACGGCTGGAGCGGGAATATGACCTTGATATTCTGGCAACCGCGCCCAGTGTGGAGTATCGGATTATACAGAAGAATCTTGAGGTCATGCTGATTGACAGCCCGGCGCTGCTGCCGGACGAAAGCCTGATTGAGGAGATACATGAGCCCTGGATGAAAATCCAGATTTATATGCCACAGTCGTATATTGGCGCGGTTATGGAACTGGTCATCAAAAAGCGCGGCATCTACGCGACTACCGAATATCTTGATGCCACGCGGATTATCCTGCATTTTGAGATTCCGCTGTCCGAAATTATCGTTGATTTTTACGACAGGCTGAAAAGCGTGACCCAGGGTTATGCCAGCCTGGATTACCAGTTTATGGAATATCGCCGCGGTGATTTGGTCAAGGTGGACGTGCTGGTCAACAATGAGCCGGTGGATGCCTTGGCCATGATATGCCATCGGGACGATGCCTATCATCGCGGGCAACGTCTGGTGACCAAGCTCAAGGCGCTTATCCCGCGCCAGATGTTCACTGTTCCCGTTCAGGCGGCCATCGGCAAGCGCGTTATTTCGCGGGCGAATGTCAAGGCGCTGCGCAAGGATGTTCTGGCGAAGTGTTATGGCGGTGATGTCACGCGGAAGAAGAAACTGCTTGAAAAGCAGAAAAAGGGAAAGAAACGGATGAAGATGATTGGGGCGGTTGAAGTGCCGCAAGAGGCTTTTATGGCGCTGCTGGCTTTGGATGACTGATATAAATGCCAGCCTCAAGCCATCTGGCTGTGCTCTTCCCTTAGCAGACGCCAGAGGCAGGCCAGCCCCCAGCGTGCCAGCCAATCCCGCGCCAGATTTGATTTTGTTCCAAAGCCATAAGCCCGATAGCGCGTGTCTTGCGCTGTGGATACCGCCACCGCGCTTCCCTGTTTGACATCGGCATTTTCATCCAAATCAGGATAACTTAGCACCAGAATGCTGGCATCCACGTTCTGCCGGGTTCGGATGTGCTGCGCGATGTCAATGGCAAAGTCCTTCAGGGGGACTGCGGAGGAATCGATGGCATAACGTTCATAAACTTCATTGGGATGGTCGTATGAATCCGATTGCACATAAGCGGCTTCACCATTCCAGCTGTTGGTAATGACGCCAGGCAAGCCGGCTTCGGTGACATGAATGGTCAGGTTATGCTCTTGCAGCAGGTCAAAAACAACAGCTTCCAGGGTGGCATCATCAATCCCGAAAATGTGTTCACCGATTTTCGCCTCCAGTTTTGCCTGCATCTCGTCCAGCAGCCGGAGCGCTTTGGCTTTGGTATCTGCTTTGGCGGTGATGCGCACATCGACACTGCCATGATGTGCCGCCAGACCGACGGTCGGATTGCCGCCGCTTAGTATCGCCGTGCCGATTTTGTCGTCCAGGGAGCTTTCGCCTATGCCGGCGGTTCTCAATGTTCTGGCGACGATGATGCCCAAATCGTACTGCCGCAGCAGATAGGGAACGACTGAGGACGAGAACAGATATTTCATTTCGCGGGGGACGCCGGGCAGACTGATGACAAGGCCGCGTTCCGTTTCGACAATAAAGCCGGGCGCTGTCCCCACGGGGTTTTCGATGACGCTGGCGGCTTGGGGCAAGAAAGCCTGCTGGCGGTTGTTGGTGGTCATATCGACGCCAAAGCCGCGAAAACGCTCGGCAATGGCATCATAAAGCGGCTGATGAAACTCAAGCTGGCGATGTGTGGCATTTGCCACCGCCGGCCGCGTCATATCATCGACTGTGGGTCCCAATCCGCCACAGGTGATAACGACTTCGGCTCGCTCCAAAGCCGAGTCAATGGCATCCGCAATCCGCTTCAGGTTATCGCCCACAGTAGTCATAAAGAAGACATTGACGCCGATGTCCCGCAGCTGACGCGCCATAAATACTGAATTGGTATCTGTAATCTCGCCCAGTAAAATTTCCGTTCCGATGGCGATGATTTCCGCATTTGGATTGTCTGACATGCTTCCCTCGGCAATTTTCGGTGAATGTACAGTTATTCTACAATAAAATCAGGGGGAATGGACAATATCGCGGCTTGGGGCATTTGACCGTTTTGGATTTGTGCGGCGGCTTGGTATGATCAACAGGGTGGGCATATCGAGAAGGGGCTGTTATGGCGGGGCGTCATTTCTATCTGGAGCAGGTCGTTCCACAGTTGGACATCCCCCTGGCAGACTTATACCCGCAGGTGAGCCTTGAGCATTCGCCTGAGCATCATTCACTGGCGAGCCATCCGCTCTTGATGCTGGTGGCTTTAACAGGCACAGGGAAAACGACCACGCTGAAGCTGCTGCGGGGTAGGGGAAGCCTGATACCGTCTCGGCGCGAAGTTGCTGACTGGATTGCTATTCCGATGGCGCAGGCCATGTCGGGCGAAGCGATTCGACCGGTGAAAGACCGCGTGCAGCGGTTTCGTTATACCCGCAGCTTTGCCGCGCAGGTGAGCGGTGGGATGGCAGGGGCATTTTCCTGGCTGAACCTGGCGGACAGCGTTCAGAGGCCCATTTTATCCGAGGGGATTCGGGGCGAGAACGAGATTCGCCATGCCTTGCGCTGTTTCCCGCAATGGCAGATTGTGGAACTGGCCGTCCATCCACTGACCCGGTTGAAACGTTTGAGTGCGCGGAATCATCACTTTGACCGCGCTGACGGGGACGAGGATTTGTCATTTTTACCGCGTGAGCTTCAGGCGGAAGCGGGCGCACTGCTAAAATCGGGGCTGGTATCGCCAAAGGCATTGGCGATTGTCCGCGCCGAGGCCGCCAATTATGGTTTGCATCCTTTTGCCGCCGGCGCCCAATATCAAAACTATCATCGCGTTGAGGTTGACGATTGCAGTCCGCAGCAAGTCGCGGATGCGGTCTGCGCCATTATGAGGGAAACGACGGATGCCAAGCATTAGAAGCATCACCAGCCGACCTTACAGCATCCCCTTGAAAGGCGCGCTGAAGTGGGGACGGGCGCATGAACTGCGACAGCTGGAGCATGTGCTGATTCGGGTTGAGTTGTCGGATGGCGCGGTTGGCATTGCCGAGGCGCCGCCGCGGCCGATGATTTATGGCGAGACGCCGACATCGGTTATCGGGATTGTCGAGGGGCATTTGGCGCCGCTGCTGCTGGGTCAGCCTGTCGATTCGCTAGCAGCGGCGCAGGGATTATCGGCTCGGATGGAGCTTGTCAAGAATAATCATACCGCCAAGGGAGCGCTCGATATGGCCTTGCATCAAGCGGTCTCGAAGCATCAAGGCATCACACTAAGCGACTATCTGGGGGCGGCGCGGCAGCGAATCCGCATCAGTTATATTGTGAGCGCGGGGTCGCCAGCAGAGGTCATGGCTGATGTTGAAGGGGCGTATGCGGCTGGCATTCGGGTCTTCAAAGTGAAAATTGGCAGGGACATCCCGCAGGAAACCGACACGATTCGACAGCTTGGCGAACAATTTCGGCTGGCGCAGTTTTATGTGGATGCCAATCAGACGCTTGAGGATGAAAATGCGGCAGCGGCATTAAATCGGCTGCTGGGGCTGGGTGTGATTCATTGCGAGGAGGCGCTGCCGATTCAGCGCATCCTTGCCCGTCAGCGGCTTCGGCGGCAAAGCAAGATGCCCATTATTGCCGATGACTCCGCTTTTACCTGTGATGAGCTTGAGCGTGAAATCGAGTTGGACACCTTCGACATTCTCAATATCAAAACAGCGCGGACGGGTTTTTCTCAATCGCTGCGGATGCTGGCCTTGTGTGCGGAGCATGGGAAAGGTGTCATGGTCGGCTCGCAGGCCAGTTCTTTGCTGGGCTGTCTTCATGCGGCGATATTTTCCGGGCGTGCCGAGGTGGACTGTGCCAATGAATGCAGTTTTTTCCTGAAAACGGATGCTGATTTGGCGCTGGCGCCCGAGATTGTCGATGGCTGGATGTGTCTGGATAGGGCGCAAGATGCGCTTGACCGTCTCACGCTGGCGCTTGGATAGTTGGCAGGATGGAAAAATTACAGGAGGCAAAGCGATGAAAGTTCTGATTATGTGCGATATGGAAGGCGTTAGCGGGATTGTGACCTGGGATCAAGTCACTGGGGGCGCGCCCATGTACGAGGAAGGCCGCCAGCTTTATACTGCTGAAATCAATGCGGCTGTACGTGGCGCCAGACGGGCGGGCGCCAGCGAGGTTGTGGTGGTCGATTGTCATGGCGCCGGCGGCGATTGGAGCTTCAACTCCCTGATTCCAGAATTGCTGGAGCCGGATTGCACTTGGGTGGCGCATCATCCCTGGTCGCGTTATACAGAATTGCTGGAAGAGGGTGCGGATGCCTGCCTTCTGGTCGGCATGCACGCCCGCAACAATACTGCCGATGGGGTCTTGTGCCATACCATCTCCACGGTCAAGTGGCATAACCTGTGGTTTAATGATGACCTGGTTGGCGAAGTGGGGGTTAATGCGGCGCTGTCCGGGCATTATCACTGTCCGATTTTGCTGGTCACGGGTGATGAGGCGGTTTGCCGCGAATCAAGGGCGCTGCTGGGAGATGGGCTGACCTGTGTGGCGGTGAAGAGAGGGCTGACGCGCTATTCCGCCAGACAGATACCCCCGCGCCGCGCCCGACAGATGATAGAAGAAGGCGCCTGGCAGGCTTTGCAAAACCTGAAGTCCGTCCAGCCTTATATCCCCAGTTCGCCCGCGACCATCACGATTGAAGTCGATAAGGTGGAAAAGATGGACGATTTTAGAGGACGGCAGGGCGTCGAGTGCGACGATGCCCGACAAAAAGTCTACAGCCGCGCCCATAACTGGATGACCGCCTGGGATCAAATCTGGCATTGGTAGTTCGGTTGTTGGCTGTGTTATGACGAGCCCGATATGATGGACAATGACCAGCCGACCACCATCAGCAAACCAAGCTGGCCGTGCAGTTTAGCCGTGCGGCCTTGTGCCTGGTGCAGCAGCGGCACAGCCCGACTGGTGTTGAATATCCGAATCAGACGCAGCGCCTCGGGCAAGGTGATAAAGCTCAACAGGGTCGCGGGGGGGATGAGTCCCGACACGATCAAAATCACCTGCACGGCATAGGTCCCAAGCACAAGGAACATATACTCGGCGCGGGCAAAGCCAATGCCGAAGATGACCGCCAGCGTCCGCTTGTTGACTGCCCGGTCGGCATCTATATCGCGGATGTTATTCGCCTGCAAAATCGCGGCGACCATGAAGGCAATCGGCAGCGAAATCAAACATAATTCAGCGATGCGGGCGTTCGTGACGGCTGGGAACATTACATAATAGGCCCCGACCACAATCGCGGGTCCCATAAAAATCGCGACGGCGATTTCTCCCAGCCCATGGTATGCCAGAGGGAAGGGCCCCGCCGTATAGGTAATCGCAACCAGCACCCCGCCAATACCAATAATCCACAGCAGATGACCGCTTTGCGACCATAAAAACAAACCAATCAGACAGCCGGCGACGGTGGTAAAGACAGCGCCATTGCGGACACTTTGCGGCTTGAGGATTTTTCGCTTGATGGTCATGCCTTGTCCGGCCTGCTTGAGCGCATCTGCCCCGCGGCGATAATCAGCATATTCGTTAATCAGGTTGGCGGCGCTTTGCAAGAGCAGCGTCCCGATGAGCGCCAGCAGGAATGGCCGGGCATCAAAGACAGCATCGTCCGCCGCGATCATACCCGCCAGCCCCATGGGTACATAAGTGGCGGTAAAGACCCGCGGACGAAGCGCCTGATACCAGGCTCTGATGCTGGATTGCGGTACTGTGGACATCGACATCCTCCGCTAAAATACCATGATAAGTATAGGCTGCCGCCGAGACAAACTAAAGGCTTATCCGCTTTGTGTGGTGTATAATCCCCTTGAGTGTTGGGCAAATGGCGGCATATATGAAAATTTTAACAGTTTCGACGACAGACCGTATCGGGGGCGCCGCCATCGCTGCCTATCGGCTGCATCAAGGCTTGCTGAGCGCCGGCATGGAGGCCGAGATGCTGGTGATGCGGAAAGTCACCGCCGATTCCGGCGTGCATCGGCTGTCATCGGGGCTTCATCGCTATAGACGGATGCAGCGCCGTCTGGCTGAGCGGCGCCACCAAGGCCAGCTTGGACGTCATCCACGGCAGCAGGGCAGCGGCTATTGGAGTCTGAATCGCTTCGGCTATCCGATTGCCAAAGCTGTCAATGCCTTCGGGACGGATGTGGTTCATCTGCATTGGGTGGGCGACAATTATTTGCCGATTCCGCAATTTGCCAAAATCAAAGCGCCGATTGTCTGGACGCTGCATGATATGTGGGCTTTTACGGGTGGCTGTCATTCTGCTGACGACTGCCTGAATTACCGCGAAAACTGCGGCAGCTGTCCGCAGCTGCGCCATCCCGCTGCCGATGACATCAGCGCTCGCATCCTTCGGCAAAAGCGGCAAGCCTGGGCGGACATCCCGATGACGATTGTCTGTCCCAGTCAATGGCTGGCGGATTGCGCCCGCCAAAGCCGCGTGCTGAAAAACAGAAGGATTGAAGTCATCCCTAACGGCATCGACCCCAGCCAATTCAAGCCGCTGGACAAAGGCAGCGCCAGACAGGCATTCAACCTGCCGCTGGACAAGAAATTGATCTTGTTTGGCGCTGTCGGGGGGACGAAGGATCCGCGCAAAGGCTTTGCTTATCTGCGGGACGCCCTGCGACTCTTGCCAGAGAAGTCGGATATAGAATTGGTTGTTTTTGGGGCCGCGCAGGCGGAAACGCTGGAACTTCATTTGCCACTGCATCAGGTCGGGTATTTGGGCGACAGCGTGAGCATGACCCTGCTTTATTCCGCCTGCGATGTGCTGGTGCTGCCGGCTTTGCAAGAAAACCTGCCCAACACCCTGATGGAATCACTGGCTTGCGGCACACCCTGCGTCGCCTTTAATCAAGGTGGCATACCTGAGCTTATCCAACATCAGCACAATGGCTATCTCGCCCGATTCAAAGACAGGGCGGATTTGGCAAAGGGCATCCAATGGGTCTTGGCGGGTTCCCTGTCGCCACAGACCATCCATCAGCAGACTCTTGACCGCTATCATATAGGCCATATCGCCCAGCAATATATTCGACTGTATCAGTCGCTTGGCTGACCAGGCAAGCTCCCATGAGCGATTTTCCGCGCATCACCTTCGGCATTATCGTCCTCAATGGCGAACCCTTTATTCGCTATACCTTGCGGGCGCTTTACCCCTATGCTCACGAGATCATCGTCGTCGAAGGCGCGGCGCCTGGCGCGAAAAATATCGCCACCGCCACAGGGCATTCCCGTGACACCACCTTGCAAACCCTGCGGCAGTTCAAGGCAGAAGCTGACCCAGAGGACAAGCTGGTTATCGTAACGCGGGATGGTTTCTGGACGGAAAAGGATGAGATGTCGCAAGCCTATGCCGAGCGGGCGACCGGTGATTATCTCTGGCAGGTTGATGTCGATGAATTTTATCAGCCTGCGGATATGGGTGCCGTCATCCAAATGCTGAAAGAGCAGCCGTCCATCACAGCAGTCTCCTTCAAGACCATGACCTTCTGGGGCGCGCCGCAATACATCGTCGACAGCTGGTATTTACGGCGCGGCGCGGCTGTCTATCACCGCCTGTTCAAGTGGGGCCGGGGTTATACTTATGTCACGCACCGCCCGCCAACCGTAACCAACCAGGCAGGACAAGACCTGCGCGAGGGACATTGGCTGCGGGCAGAGGCGCTGGAGAAGGCCGGCATCCACATGTATCACTATTCGCTCTTGCTGCCCAAACAGGTCAGGGAAAAATGCGATTATTACAGCCATGCCGACTGGGTAAAAGGTCAGGACGCCCTTGAGTGGGCCAATCAGGCTTATTTGTCGCTGAAGCGGCCCTGGCACCTCCACAACGTGGATGCGTATCCGGGCTGCCTGTATCGCTATGCGGGTTCTCATCCGCCCGAAGCGCTGCGGATGTGGCGGGCCATTACCGCTAAGGATTCCGACTTTGAGATTCGCCAGACAGAGGACATTGAGGCACTGCTCAATTCCGCCCGCTACAAAATCGGTCGCTTTCTGGTTATGCTGGCGGACAAGCCAGCAGCGCAGTTCAGGATTTCCAGGCGCAGGCTCAAAGGGCTCATCGCGCGAGTCTTGCCGCGGTTTATCAAAAATGCCCTCAAATCACGATGAATAAGCAGTCGTAATTCCAATCAAAATCCATTATCCTGTAAGCCAAAATCCGGTTATCAGAAAAGTTGCGGAAGATGAATCATTATAATCACGCCACATTAATTGAACAAGACAGGCGGCAGCTGCATCCGTTGCACCATCCCTCGCGTGCCGACAAGCCGGCCATGGTTAGCAGAGCGGACGGGGTCTGGCTGCATACGACCGATGGCAGGAAAATCCTCGATGGCATGGCGGGCTTGTGGAATGTGAATATCGGCTATGGCAGCGCCGAACTGCCCAAGGCTGCTTATGACCAGATGCTTGACTTGGCCTACACTTCAGGCTTTGCTGGCATGAGCAATCCGCCTGCGGCGATGCTGGCGGACAAGCTGGCGGGGTTCTTCCGTCCCAATATGAACTTCACCTATTTTACTTCGGGCGGTTCTGAAGCCAGCGATACCTCCTTCAAGACGGCGCGTTTTTATTGGCGGCAGCTTGGCAAAGCGGGCAAAACCAAAATCATCTCACGTTTGTCTGCCTATCATGGCGTCACGCTGGCGGCGATGAGCGCGACTGGCATCAGCCAATACCAAACCATGTTCGGTCCGCTGGTCGATGGTTTCATCCATATCCCGAACCCCAATAGCTATCGTTACTCTGGTGACGTCCGTGATGGTGAATCGGTGGCGCAGGCGGCGGCGCGGGCACTGGAAGAAACCATCATCCGCGAGGGTCCCGATACGGTGGCGGCATTCATCGTCGAGCCGATTCAGGGCGCGGGCGGCGTGGTCGTGCCAGATGAGGGTTATTTTGAGCGTGTGCAGGAAATCTGCAAAGAGTACGAGGTCTTGCTGATTGTCGATGAAGTCATTTGTGGTTTTGGGCGCACTGGAAAATGGTTCGGCAGCGACCACTTCGGCATCCAGCCGGATATGATGCAATTCGCCAAAGGGGTGACCAGCGGCTATCTGCCGCTCGGCGGCATGCAGGTGACCGATGCCATCCGCGATGTGATTCTCGGTGCGCCCGCCGACCAATCCTGGATGCACGGCTACACTTATTCCGGTCATGCGGCTGCCTGTGCGGTTGGCATTGCCAACATCAACATTATCGAGCGCGACAATCTCATCGCCAACAGTCAAACGATGGGCCAACGTCTGCTGGCGGGCCTGGAGGGCCTCATGGCTGAATTCCCGAATATCGACAATGCGCGTGGTTTGGGTTTGATGGCTGGCATTGATGTCGTCCACACCAAGGAGAGCCGTGAAGCCGATGCCAGCCGAGCGGCTGAAATTTGTGAGCTGGCTATGGGTATGGGCCTGCGGGTGCGCCCCCTTGGCGGCACGATTGCCTTTTCGCCGCCGCTGTGCATCACGGCAGATGAGGTGGACATCATCATCAACACCGTGGGTGATGCGATTGCGCAGGTTTCCTGATGGGGGGCTGTTCTTTGGGTGTGGAATGTCTTCAGGTTTGCGTTATAATATAGACGTTGCTTGATGTGCCGATTTATCAACACTCAAACTTAGGAGGAGGTCGTATACGGAAAATTCCTGTCAGTTCGCTTATTTACATATCAATTTAACCCATGGAGAATAGTGATGAAAAAGCTCTTTACCGCCATTTTGTTGGTCGTTTTCGTATTGCTCGCCAATATGTCCTTGGTGTCGGCAGACGATATGTGGTGGGCAGAAGCAGCCGCCCCTTATCAAGGCGCCACCATCCGCGGCATATCCGAAAGCACGCCCCCATCCAACTATGTCAAAGATGTCTTGGCAGCACAGTTCACCGAACTCACGGGCATCAATGTCGAATTTGAGACCACCGCCTGGGATCAGATGTATTCCAAGGCAATCAACGATATGGAAGCCAATACGGGCATTTATGACTTTGTTTATATCGAACAGGACATTATCTACTCGTATCTGGCACAGGATTATCTGGTCAACCTGACCCAATTCGCTGCTGACAATCCGGATTTGGCCTACAGCGAATTCAATGCCGATGATTTCACCAGCTTTGTCGATTACTTCAAGGATGCCGCGCTGGAGAATCTGTACGGGGTGCCGATGGAGGCATTCGTGAAGGTTTATCTGTATCGCCAGGACCTGTTTGGCGACGCCGACATTCAGGCTGCCTTTGAAGAACAGTATGGCTATGCACTGGCGCCGGCGACAACCTTTGACCAATATCGTGACAATGCCGAATTCTTCGCTGCCTATGGCGAGTCCATGGATATGGACCTGTGGGGAACGACGGTTCAAGGGACGACCGGGCATCCGGCATCGACCTATGAATTTCTGGAGACGATTGCGCCTTCCTTCGGGCTTTATAATTGGGGCATTAACCTGGAAACTGGCTCGGCCCAAACTGCCAATGGCGGCGCCCTGGATGGTGATGTGGCTGTCGAGGCGCTGACATTTTGGCTGAGCATGCTGCCTTTTGCACCGCCCGAATCCACCTCAAGCACCTGGGACGAGGTTGCCGCCACCTTTGCCGCCGGTCGCGCCGCGCAAGGCTGGGTCTATGGCGAAAATGCCGCCTGGATTGCCACGGATGAAACGCGCTCCAATGTTGTCGGCAATGTTGGCGTGATGCTGCCGCCCACCGCTCCTGGCGTGATTGAAGCTGCCGAGATGGGCGAAGGCTACATCGGCTATTATGATGGCGGCGCCTTTGGCGTACCGCATTCTTCCAACAACAAGGAAGCAGCGTTCCTTTGGCTGCAATTCATCGGTCAGCCTTCGGTCCAGCCGGAATGGGCGGCTGTCGGCGCACGGATTGTCCATACCGCTACCTTTGATGACCCCCTGATTGCTGAACAGGATATGAAGGTCGATGGCTATTACACGCTCCTGGAAGAACAGGGTCCGCTCTTTGCTGGCGCACCTCCCTTCCCCTTCCATGCACAAGTGCGTGAAATCATCGATCCTTTCATCCAACGCGCTATCTTGGGCGACCTGACGCCAGCCGATGCGCTGTCACAAGCCGCCGCTGCTGTGGATGAAGAACTCGCCCGTTTGGGTTATGGCATGTAGTCATATCCCTTGAACATCATACAGGGTGACGCAATTTGTCACCCTGTTTTTGCAGTCATAAGGACTCCTATGCGAAACCCCAGAACGGGCTGGCTGTTGCTCAGCCCGACCTTAATTATCTTGCTGATTTTTGGCTTTATTCCCTTTTTATATGTGCTGTTTGTTGGCTTTAATGAATGGAATATCTTTGCAGCGGAGGATGGATTAAGGTTCAACGGTCTCGATAATTATCGGCGGCTGGTTTTTGATGGGGATTTCATTAACTCAATCAGCTTGACCTTAAAATTTGCCACTTTTGCCATCTTGACCGAGCTAATTCTCGGTTTTCTGCTGGCACAGCTGCTGGCGCGGGATTTCCCCGGCAAGTCCCTTTTTCGGATTATCCATACTTTTCCGCTTATGGTCGCGCCGATTGCGGTCGGGGCGATCTGGCGCTTGCTGGTGATACCGGGCTTGGGGCCGGCGCCCTTTTATCTTGACCGTTGGTTTGACATCAAATACCAGATTGGTTCTTTCCCCGACCAGGCTTTGCTGACCTCGATTATTATGGATGTCTGGCATTGGACGCCCTTTGTCACCTTAACCATGCTGGCGGGCTTGTCGGCCATACCCAAAGAACCGGTCGAGCAGGCTAAAGTCGATGGCGCCAATCGGCTTCAGGTTTTCTGGTATGTTACCCTGCCTTATCTGCGCCCGATCCTGCTGACGACGGTCTTCATCCGCATCATGGATGCGATTCGGACTGTGGATGAAGTCTGGATGCTGGCGGGTGGCGGCCCAGGAACGCGCTTCACCGGCATTTATATCTGGCGGGTTGTCTTCCCGCGCACGGATTATGGTTATGGCTCTTCCATCTCAATCATCACCCTGTATCTGACCATTGTGCTTTGCTGGCTGCTGTTCATTGGCATTTCGGGTCGTCGCAAAGGAGACGTCGAATGACAGTCTCTTTCAGGCAGCGGTTGTCGCGGTATATCTTCACTTATGGCATTTGGATATTGATGACACTGACCACCTTATTGCCGATTTGGTGGATGTTTGTTGTATCGTGGCGCAGCCGAGTGGAATTATTCAGCCGCCCGTCCTTTGGCATCGCCAAATTTTTCACCGCCAATTATACCAATGTGGTTACGGATAGCACCTTTCAGAAGTACATGGTCAATTCGCTGGTGGTTTCGACCAGCAATGCGGTGTTGGTGATGGTGCTTGCCCTGTTGGCGACTTATTCGCTTTCGCGCTATAAACTGGTGGGAAAAGACAATATCTTCTTCTGGTTAATCACCAATCGGATGGCACCGCCAGCTGCCTTTTTATTGCCCCTGTTTATCATGTTCACCCAAACCTTTCGCGTGGGGGGCTGGACACTGTTTGATACACAGATTGGGCTTATCCTGCTCTATTGCGTGTTCAATTTGCCCTTTGCGATTTGGCTGCTCAAGGGAGTGGTGGATGGCATTCCGATTGAGTTGGATGATGCGGCGATGATTGATGGTGCCGGGGTTTGGGGGGTGCTGCGCCATGTCATTATCCCCCTGTCGGCGCCGGGGCTGGCTGTTACCGGCATCTTGAGTTGGATTTTCGCTTGGAATGAATACCTGTTTGCCGCCAACCTGACCAGTGTTGAGGCGCGTACCATTACAACTGGCTTGGCAGAGTTCGTAACCGTCACTGGCACAAACTGGGGTGAGATGGCGGCTCTGGCGATGATTACCCTGATTCCGTCAGCCATCATTGTTATTTTTGCCCAACGTTACATTGTTATGGGGCTTACCTTTGGCGCAGTAAAGGAATGAAGCGATGAAAGAACCCCCATCCCAAAAAGAGTTTGATGGATTTATCCCCTTTTACACCAACCTTTTTGACCGTGGCTTCATCAGCGTGGTGATTCTGATTGGGCTGCACCTCTTTTGGCTGCGATTTATGGAGCATATCTTGCCTATCGAGTTCGCCACCCTCATTTCGCTGGTCATCGCTTACATTGTCATCCGCCGGGGCTGATTAAGACGGCTTTATTTGCCGGAGCCTGCAGTTAGGCTGCCGATGAGGATGGGTTTGTCCATTTATCCATCGCTCAATTCAGCCTCTAAAATCGCACCATTGGTTCTATATTGTGTTCGCCTTGGAAAATCAGGCCCCCGCGATGCGCGGCATCCAAAGCGGTTCCATCCCCCAGCGACCGAATAATAAGGCCCGCACCATGTCCGCCCGCACCGCATGACAGTCGGGGTCATCCCATCGATTGTTTGCCCCGTGTGGGTCTTCAAACAAATCAAACAATTCATAGCGTCCCTGCGTCGGGTCAAAGTGTATCTGATATGCACCATGATTATAACTCTTGATGGTCATGGCCGGGGACTTATGGGGCAGGCGCAGGGCGGCAGCGTTTAGCGGCTCTTCCTTGAGCATTTCGGCATGCAGGAACTGCTCGGTCAATCTGGCGCGCAGCGCGACATCCGACCAGAGGTTCTCCAGTTCATCGGGGTCGTTCTGAAGGTCAAAAATTTCGCCATAGTCTCGATTGTAATACAGGGTCAGCTTGTAGCGGCTGTCGATACAGGTTTTGAGATGCAGCGTTGTCGGCTGGTGGCGGTTTTCCACAATGACATGCTCGCGTGCATTCGATTCGTCGCCATTCCAGACACTTTCCTGACTGATGCCGGTCATGGCTGGGGGGATTTCCAGCCCGCAGTATGCCAGGAAGGTGGGGGCATAATCGACCAGGCTTTGCAGGCTGTGGTTGCAGTGGCCGGCTGGAATGCGGCCGGGCAGACGGGCAATCATCGGCACCCGAATCCCGTCATCATAATGAAAGGCGCCCTTGGCAATCAGCCCGTGCTGTCCGAAGTAATGTCCATGATCGCTGGTGAAAACAACCAGCGTATTGTCCTCTAGGCCAAGATTATCAAGATGCTGGATGATTTTGCCGATGTATTTGTCCATACAGCTGACCATGCCGTAATAACAGGCGATGTCTTTTGCCAGTTCATCGCGGTCATGCAAATGGGAGTGGAAGCCGTGGCAGCCGCTGCCGTTCGGCTCTTGCCAGGGCGAGAAATCAGGCTGGGCTTGCTGCGTCAGTTGCAAATGCGGCGGGTTTGAGTCATGCTCACCGGGGACGGCTGTCGGCACAGTGATGTCCTGCGGGTCATAGAGTGTATCCCAAGGTTCAGGCACCAGATACTTGGGATGCGGGTCGAAGAAGCTCGCCCACAGGAAAAATGGCTGTGCCTTGGCATGGTATTCCGAAATGAGCGCCTTGCTGCGTTCGGCAATCCAGGCATTGTAGTGATATTCCTCTGGGATGAGCCATTTGCGCTGCTGTGATTCGACATGACCTGTCGGCTGAAGATAATAATCACGCCAGTTGCTCAAGCCCTTTTCCTCCATCCAGAGCGCATAATGCTGTCCGACGTGTGCCTCGTCAGTATGATTGCGAGCGAGTTCGACATGCTCAAAGCCATAGAATGCCTGATCGAAATCCTCCCAAAAATCCAAATCCTGCAAGGTCGGATAAGACTCCAGCGATGGAAACTCGGCTGTTCCTCGCAGGGGTTGAAAGTGTGCCTTGCCGATCAGGGCAGTGCGGTAGCCAGCCGCATTGAACAGATCACCTATCGTTGGCTCGGTTTCAGGCAATTTTGTCCCTAATGAATAAGCGCCGTGCTGTGAGGGGTATTTGCCCGTAATCAGGCTGCCGCGGGTCGGCGTACAGGTGGGATTGGGACAATAGGCGCGGGTAAAGGTGGTGCCCTGTCGCGCCAGCTTGTCGAGCGCCGGCGTTTGAATCTCGGGATTGTTACCCCCCAGGGTATTCCAATGTTGCTGGTCGGATGTGATTAGCAGGACAGATAGACGCTCACGGCTGTGAGGAACAGGACTCTTTTGCTGTCTGGTCATTGTGAACAGTACATCCCCACGAATGTAAGGAACACTGAAGAGCATAACGCATTTGAGAGCGAAAAGCAAAATGCTGCACTTTAACTCTTGCCCCGATAGTACCGCTTGTTTTTGAGCCTTTCTGGCAAGTGGCTCTCTTTGGTATAAGCCTCGTAGCCTCTGCCATATCCCAGTTCGCGCATAAGCCGCGTGGGGGCGTTGCGGAGATGAAGCGGGATGGGCAGGTTGCCATGCTGCCTGACATCATTCAATGCAGCGAAGTAAGCATCCCCCGCGGCGCGATCCTTGGGGGCGCTGGCGAGATAAACAACACCCTGCGCCAGATTGAACTGACATTCGGGCAAGCCGATGGTTTCGACAGCGCGGAAGACATGATTGGCAAGGGCAAGCGCCTCTGAATCGGCGATGCCAATATCTTCGCTGGCAAAGATGACCATGCGGCGGGCGATAAACTTGGGGTCTTCGCCAGAATCGACCATTCGCGCCAGATAATAGAGGGCGGCGTCTACATCGCTGGCACGCATACTCTTGATAAAGGCGCTGACGGCATTGTGATGTTCCTCGCCAGTTTTGTCATAACGCAGATATTTGGATTGCAGCGTCTCGCGCAGGTGATCGACTGTCATCCTGTCTTGTGGATACAGACGGGAACTGTTGTCGAGCAGATTCAGGGCAGCGCGGGCATCGCCGTTGGCATAATTCGTCAGGAAGTCGATAGCATCCTCGTCGATATGGAGATGGAGTTCGCTGACGCCGCGTTGAATAATCTGCTTGATTTCTCCCTTGGTGAGCGGATTTAAGGTGAAGACCTGCATGCGCGACAATAAAGCCGAGATGACCTCAAAGCTGGGATTTTCGGTGGTGGCGCCGATGAGTGTCATCGTGCCGTCTTCGACGTAAGGCAATAAAAAATCTTGCTGCGCCTTATTGAAGCGATGGATTTCGTCGAGGAACAGGATGACGCCATCCGTCGCTTCGGGGGCGGTGGTGAACAGACCCATTTGGGCGCGGGCAGGCGATTTGACAGTCTCGATGATTTTGCGGAGTTCTGCCTTGCCAGCCGAGACGGCGGATAAATTGTAAAAGGGCTTTTGGGTCACGGCGGCAATCATCCGTGCTAGGGTGGTTTTGCCGACGCCCGGCGGGCCCCAGAGAATCATGCTGGGAATGGTGCTTTGCCGCAGAGCGCGATAGAGCGGTTTGCCGACCCCCACCAGATGCTCCTGACCGATAAAGTCCGCCAGAGTTTGCGGACGGATGCGTTCGGGCAGGGGTTGAGATGACAGTGGCATGGCGCGGCTTTTCGGCATTTTTGCTTGTGAGTGCTGCCAGTATAGCATAGTATGCCGAAGGTTTTTGAGTGGGGAAAACAAAAGAGGCCAGCCTGCCGAGGCATTTAACCTTAGCAGGCTGGCGGGAAATGCTATTGCATGACATCTTCAGCAGTAAGGGTGTGCAGAATAGCGCCCTCTGAATCAAGGAAGCTGACTCTTTCGACCCTGGTCCATGCTTCTTTGCGGACCACCAGCATATAGGTATTGTTGAGGCTTCTGGCAATACTGACGGTCTTGTCTTCAAATTCAATTTCCACGCGCTCTGCATCGCCACTGAAGCCGAATACCACCTGCAAATCGCGTTTCCACTCCATAGTCACGGCTGAAGTATATCGATGGGCCTCACAATTTGTGGACAGCGTGAAACCGAACCAGCCGCCGAAGATGTCCCGCGCTTGGCTTGCCTCGCGGACTGCCAGGCAGGTCTGACCTTGATGCGTCCATGAATAGAGGTAGAGGATGGCATCATGGGTGTCATAGACAATTTGACGCTGCAAAATGGTATAAGTCGGCGCTGGGGGTATGCCGCCCGGGCCGGAGTCCATGGCAGAGCTGCCGCCACTGTCAGAGTTCGGAGCAAGCAAGACCTCATCGGGACTGGGATGGCGGTTGGCCTTTAGCAGCATCCATGCAGTAGATAACCAGACGACCATCACGACGCCCATCACAGCCAAAATTACCCCAAGGAAAAGACGCAGCATACGTGAAAGAACTGCCTTGCGCTTTCTTTTTGTACCCATCATCAATCCTTTCTAC
>DAOUKA010000042.1:0-18453 GCA_034421915.1 Anaerolineae bacterium | reverse complement strand
AGCGGAAGGTTGCAGCCCATTGAACTGCCACAGGAAATCCCTAAATAAAAGCCATGAAAAACTCATCGCCACCTAGAGAATATCCTATTTTTGCGTTCTTGGCAATAGAAGATTAGGTTTTCCTCTGTGTCCTTTGTGTCTCTGTGGTAGAAAGTTTTGGGAGTGGTAAATATAGAGGATATGGGCAAAACCAAACTGTCCTACCATCCGCCCCTCACAAGAAGGGGGTAATGACACTTTATGAGCCGTTAAAGCCTCTCTCTCATTTTGGGATTCGGTGGTGGAGCCTTTTGAAGTTTATCACTCTCTGAAGCCCCTCTCAGCTTCATCAGGTCGCATAGACGCTGGCCTGCGGGAGGAACTTCGGATAGGGTTGACTATCGTCTGCGGCCGGACTGCATCCGCACCATCATCATTGATGCTGGCGGCCAGCTTTATTCAGCGCTCGCCCAGGTTGCGACCAGCGCAGTACGTGAAGCGATATTACAGGATTTGCTGAATACCCAGGCAGATGTAACATCCGACAAGATAATGCGAAGAGTATCCCTGCGTTCCAGCACAACTTCTGTTGGTTCAGTCACTGGTGAGCCATTTACAAAGACCTGGCTCAATATCAATGTTTGCGGCTGGCGCAGATCATTTGAGACAAGTATGGGTAGTGAAACCTCGCTCAAATCCAGTGACTGGTAAAATTCGTCTCGTATCAGCTTGTCGAGATTGCACAACGCTTTCGGATTGGAACGAATATACAGATTTCGGGTATTCGATGCGCTGTCATCATGGCGGATGATTTCGAATGTTCCTTGCATTGAGGTTTGGTAGGGATCGACCATGCGAATTGGAACTTCCAATTCGTATTCCGCAAAATTGTCATAGCCACTTTCATAGCAGCGCACGAATTCCATACCCTTGAAACCGGTACTCTTTCTGAACACACCTTCATAGCGCTGCTTACTCTCCGTGCACTCATCCTGGGAAGTTATAGGCAACCCGATCAATACCTTGGTGGTCATCCCGTCGTTATCTGTCAATTCGTCAATATCGAGCAGGTAGATTTCACTGGTGATGCGAGTGCTACCACACGCGGCAAGCAAGAACATGATTCCAATTAGCAGTATAGTTTTGATTTTCAACTTCCGTCTCCTTTTAATTCGTCGATTCATATATACCGTTTGCACTGCCACAGGAAATCCTTAAATAAAAGCCATGAAAAACTCATCGCCACCTAAAGAATATCCCATTTTTACGTTCTTGGCAATAGAAGATTAGGTATTTCCTCTGTGTCCTTTGTGTCTCTGTGGTAGAAAAGCTTTAACGATTGCTCTGGGAGAGCAGTCTGCGTTATGCTCTAATAAACTGTTGAAGAGGGCAAGGCGCATGATTCAAGACCCGATTCTCTTAAACGACTGGCATGCGGTTTTGCCGCTGGCACAGCTGGGGGCGCGGAACAATGTCGCGGGCGCGCGTGTTCTGGGCGAGGATATTGTCATTTGGAAAGCGGGCGAGGGCGTTCATGCCTGGAAAGACCTCTGCATCCATCGCGGCACGCGGCTTTCGCTGGGCGCCGTGCTGGCGGAAGGCAGCCTGCAATGCCCCTATCACGGCTGGGTTTATGATGCGGCGGGCAAGTGCGTCAAAATTCCGGCGCACCCCGAACAAAGGCCGCCAGCCAAAGCCAGAGCCTTCACTTATCATGCCCAAATTGCCTATGACATGGTGTGGGTTTGCCTGGGCGAGCCTGCTTATGATATTCCCGACTTCGATGAATGGCATGATGACGCTTACCGCAAAATCTTGTGCGGCGCTTATGAGTTTCAGGCAGCGGCTCCGCGCATGGTCGAGAACTTTCTTGATGTCGCCCATTTCCCCTTTGTGCATGAGGACATTCTGGGCACGCAAGAACGACCCGAAATCCCTGATTATGAGGTTGTCACCGATGAGCATGGCATCACCGCCGCCGATATTCGCGTGTTCCAGCCGAATCCGGATGGCACGCACATGCCGAATTGGGTGACCTATACCTACAAAGTTTATCGTCCACTGGTGGCTTATTTCCGCAAAGAGGCGGAACAGAAGTTCGCCATCCTGCTGATGGTCACGCCCATCGAAGAAGTCCACTCCCTGATGTGGATGTGGATGGTGATGACCCATGGGGATGGCACGGACGCAACCCTGCGCGCCTTTCAGGATGAAATCGCCATGCAGGATTTGCCGATTGTGCAGTCGCAGCGCCCCGAACTGCTGCCGCTCGACCTGCAATCCGAACTGCATCTGCGCAGTGACAAGACGGCAATCGCCTATCGGCGCTGGCTCAATCAGCTTGGGCTGACATTCGGGACGAGTTAGCGCCGCGCTATTCCCGCTCCCCCCGCGAAACCGACAGCGCCCTTTCCGCGTACACGAAATAAATAGGGTCTGTTAAACGAATAACATTGACACAGCCACCCTTCTATCCCGTACAATATAAACAAGGGGAGGCGGCTTGATTTTTATTTGTGGAGAAACGCATGACACTGCAAGCGGGGGACATTATCGGGGGCTATGCGATTGTCGGTCAAATCGGCTCGGGCGGGATGGCGACCGTGTACAAGGCCTACCATGACCGACTGGACCGCCATGTTGCGATTAAGCTGCTGCACGAACCCCTGGTGCAGGACGGCAATTTTCTGGAGCGGTTTCAGCGCGAAGCCCGAATCGTAGCCCGCCTCGAACATCCGCATATTGTATCCATTTATGATTATGCCGAGTTTGACCGGCAGCCTTATCTGGTGATGAAGTACATCAACGGCGGCACGCTCAAACGCCGTCTGATTAAGTTTGGCATCACACTCGAAGAAATCAACCGCATGATGACCATGCTGGCGGATGCGCTGACGTATGCTCACGAAAAAGGTGTCCTGCATCGGGACATCAAACCCTCCAACATCTTGATTGATGACCGCGACCTGCCTTATCTCACCGACTTTGGTCTGGCGCGAATTGCCCAGCTTGGCGATTCGACCATCAGCCACGATACGATGCTGGGAACGCCCTTTTATATCTCGCCCGAACAGGCAAAGGGCGAGCGCGACCTGACAGCGGCGACCGATGTCTATTCTTTTGGCGTTATTTTGTATGAATTGCTGGTGGGGATGGTGCCCTTTACTGCCGATACGACTTATGCCATCGTCCACGAGCATATCTACAGTCAGCCCAGCCCACCCAGCCATATCAACCGCGATTTGACGGCGGCGGTGGATGATGTGCTGCTGAAGGCGCTTGCCAAGCCGCCAGCCGACCGCTATCAAACGGCGGCGGCGCTGATGGATGATTTCAGGCTGGCGATGGCCGAATCGGGCGTGACGGCTTTGCCGAAGGATCGCAGCGTGGTTCAGAAAACGCCTCAGCCGCCAGCCGCTCCTTTTGACCCGACCCGAGACAGCAAGCGACGCCGGGTTCGGGTTGAAGGCGCTTTGGATATGAGCGATTTCAACCTGAACGACTTGGGTCAAAAACTCGACCGAACGATTCGTTATGGTGTTGAGTATGTCTCCGAGATTGCCGGCCAAATCGAAAACAAAATCAAACAGCCAAAACCCCAGCCAACACAGAAAGAACTCATCCGCAAGCGGGTGGAAAAAAAGCTCAATGCCCGCCGCGATTTGATACAGCACCTGTTCATCTACCTGACAGTCAACGGCATTTTGTGGCTGCTTTATCTTATGGGAGGTTTCGGATTCCCGTGGCCCATCTTTGTGTCGGGCTTCTGGGGCATGGGTTTGGTGAGCCAATACATCGAGTTTTATTACAAACATGGCGCCGGCGCCGACAAGGGCGAAGCCGAAATTGAACAGGAAATCACCCGTCAGATGCGCTTGTCGGAGATGCGGGCGGCGCAGCGGCGCACAAGCAAGACCGATTCGGATGATGCCGATGTTGAGGTGTTCGAACTGGACGATATCGAAGCGCGTCAGGTGCGCCTGAACGATGACGGCGAACTGACCGACAGCTTTATTGACGAGGCCGATTACGATGAGGGCCGCGCCCGCCGCTAGGGCGAGCCTTCCCCCCCTAATGCCTTGCAGATTCAGGAATGCGTGCGACAGGGGGCGGAATTGATGTTAAAATAGGGTTATAGCGAGACTTTCGGTAGACATCTATGTAAATCTAACTAAACTCTGCCACACTATCGTACAGCAAGGGGCGGCAGAATACAGAAATTGGCAAGGAAGTTGAAACGGTAAGATCATGATTCGTTTGAAACGACGCAACACGGCTTGGCTGATTGTCATGGGGCTGCTGATTGGCTTTGCCTTGCTGGCTGCGCCCGTTTCGGCAGCAGTCCAATTATCCCTGATTGGGGTTTTTGCGGTCGCTGTTATTGCTTCGATGATTGAATTGGGGCCGGAGCGTGAGACCCTGCTGGATGTGTTCCAGCGGGCGCCAGTGCGCCGCCGCATTACCCCGCAGGCACGCGAAGCCGCCGAACGCGCTGCTTCCCGCGCCGGTTTTTTCAACCGCAGCGGCATTGTCATGCTCGACATTGGCTTAATCGCCATGCAGACCGGCATGGAAGGGCTGGCGATGCGCCGAACCCGCAACATTTCCAAGGATGATGACGGCGCACGTCCTTTCATCACCCTCTATGTCCATCCCGAAGAGGCTGAACGGCAGGCTGTGATTCGCTATGAAATCTATAATCATCTGGGCGAAGAACAGTATGTCTACGAGATGAAAACCTACCTGCGCGAAGGCGAACTCAATATCCTTGCCGACCATCACCTGCCGCTGGCGGGAAACCGCGGCATTGATGGCAATGGCGATTGGGATTTGCGCGTCTATATTGATAACAATCTCATCGGGATGCACAATCTGATGCTTTCGCCATCGGTCAATGAACGCCGCCGCCGTCTGAGCGGTGAAGCCGAATTCAGCCCCGAACTGCGGCGCAATAATCTCAAGGATGCGGTCATTGTTGAAGAAATCGAGCAGCCAGAGACGACCCAACTCAAGGATCTGCTGCAGCAGCCCAGGTCATCGGGTCGGGGCAGTTATCCCCGCAGTCGAAGATAAGTAAGGGCAATGTATGGGTGATTTTAACGAAAATCGCAATACCTGGTTTCTGGCATTTATTCTCCTGGCATTGGGGACCGTGGCCTTGCTGGGCAACAGCTTTCCGGTCATTCTGGTGCTGCTGGGTTTGCTGTTCCTGGTTCGCCAGTTCGATAACGACAGCCGGAGTTCCAATCTGGGCAGCCAGACCTACGAATACGGCTATGACCATGATGAGCAGCGGCAGGAAGACTACGTCGGTTTTGATGAAATTTTTAACCAGCAGCCGGCTGGCGCCGAGCAGCGGGTGTATCGCCATGCGCTGGAGTCCGTGACCCGTGCCGGGCTTGACCCTGATGAGGTGCAGGTTTTGGCGGTGGACATCGGCTTGCTGACCACCAAAGGCGACGGCGAACCGCAGATTTACCGCACCTGGTCACTGCCAGACGATATTGATTACATCCAGCCTTTCGTGCAGCTGCGCGTCCCGATGGAAGCCAACGGGAACATTCGCTTTGAAATCATTGATGCCGTCGGGAATGCGGTTTATATCCATGAGGATGCCTTCAAGCTCATACGCGGGCGCAACTTCCTGACGCCGAATACGCGCATGCCCCTGCACGACCAGATGGAACTGGACGGCAAGTGGGGCTTGCGGGTTGTCGCTGATGGCGTCACGATTGCTGACCACCGCTTTGAATACTCCGAAGCGACCGGGGCCCGCATCCGCCGTCACATAGGCGAGGATGGCGAAATCAACACCGAGATGCGGGCTGTGATGACCCAAAATCGCCTGCCCAAGATGTCGCTCGATGACCTGCTGGCTTATCAAGGGGAAGATGACGAGGATGAGCGCCAGCGGCGGGCCTAATTTTTGGACGGGCGCCTGCGGGCATCTCCAGGCCCGTCCCGAAATGCCCGCGCCTTGATGACATAATCGGATGCGCTGCGGCGAATCATCGCCATTTCATCGGCCGATACGGCGCGGATGGCTTTGGCGGGACTGCCGATAATCAGGGAATGGTCGGGGAAGACCTTGTTCTGCGTGACCAGGGCGCCAGCGCCAACGATGCAGTGGCTGCCGATTCGCGCCCCGTTCAGGATAATCGCGCCCATGCCAATCAGCGAATGATCGCCTATTTGCGCCCCATGCACAATAGCGCGGTGCCCCACCGTGACGCCGGCGCCGATAACAAGCGGAAAACCAGGGTCGGCATGGCAGATGACCCCATCCTGGATATTGGTATTTTCGCCTATGCTCAAGGATTCGCTGTCACCGCGCAAAACTGCCGTGAACCATACGCTGACATTGGCGGCCAAGCTGACATCGCCAACGACAATCGCACCCGCGGCAATCCATGCGCTGTCGTCGATTTGGCTCGCCGGAAAGCGGGTCTCACACATTTTAATCAAAGCGCTGCGCCAGCGTCAGCACATACGCCCCGGCGGTGTCGGGATTGCCGTTGCTGCCGTCATAGCGGCGGGCGCGGATGTAATACAGGCTGGTGTCAGGAATGGAAAAGGCGCTGATGAGTGAATCCTGCCCATTGCCACTGTCGTCATCGCTCATAATCAGTTCTTGAGCGCTGTTCAGCAGGTCAACCACCGGGTCGAGGTTGCCATCGCTGCGGGTCATCGAAACGGTAACGATGTCATCCTGTCGGGCATGAAAAACATAGAGGTCTTCCGCATCGTCGGCATCAATCCTGCCCTTGACGCCAGTGCCATAGCTGATGCTCAGGGCATCAGCCGCCGCCGTCTCAAAGACATCGCCAAACGATTCCAGGCTAAGTTGATAATGACCGATGGTCGCGCCCTGCCGGCCCTCGTAGCGGGTGGCAATGATATGATATTTGCCGCTGGCCGGGATGCGATAACTCGTAATGAGCGAGTTCTGCCCCTCGCCGCCGTCATCGTCTTCGACCAGCGGCACATAATCCGCGTCCGCCAGAATGATGTAGCTGTCCAGCTGTCCGGGCGCGGCGCGCGACATGCTGATGGCGATGCGGTCATTTTGTTGGGCATGAAAGGTATAGAAACGCTCGTATTGCTGGTGGCTGAGGGCGGCTGCTTTTGTCTCGCCATAACGAATCGGCAAGGGGGCAAGCGCCAGACTGCCCGTGCCGCTGTTTTCGGCTTCCTCCAGGCGCAGGGCAAAGCTGCCAACACTGTCACCAGCGACGCCGCCATAACGGGTCGCCACGATAATATAGGTGTCGGTCTGCTCAATAATCAGCGCATCAATGCGGGCGTTGCGCGTCTCCGCGCCTGGCTGGTCGTCATTGTCGGCAATGACATAGCGCTCGCCATTGACAACCTGCAAATAAGGGTCGAGCGTTCCCGAAGAGCGCACCATCGACAGCCTCACAATATCGCCCTGCTCCGCCTGAAAGGCATAATAAACCTGCGGTCGGGCGTCGCTGATGGTGTCAATCACGGCATCGCCATAACGGAGCGCGCTGCCCTGTTTCGACAAGACGCCGACGCGCATCATCCGCAGTTCAAAATCCCCCGATGTGCTGCCAAGGCTGTGACCAAAGCGCCCGACAACCACAAAATAACGTCCCGTCCTCTCCAGCGCCAGATTTTGCCGAATATGACGTTCGCCATCGGTGTCATCCCGATAGAACTGCATCGCGCCGCTGCTGTCAAAGACGCTCAGCACGGGGTCAAGACTGCCGCCGCTTGCCCGCAGCTCGAATTGAATGACTTCGCCGCGCAGGCCATCAATATAAAACACCTCGCGCGGATTGCCGTTATCGAGATGCCCTTCGATGATGCCGCCAAAGTCAATCCGAGTCTCATTCGCCACGGCATCCTGCGCCAGGGCGGACAGCATCAGGCACGGCAGAAGCAGAATAACGCACAGCCGGAGATGTTTGATGCCGATATGGCGGCGCATGGCGGCGCTAGTCCAATCCACGGCCGTTGGTCACCGCCAGCGGCAGCGCAATGGTGAAGGTGGTTCCCACGCCCTCCCGCGTTTGGAAACTGATTTCGCCATCGTGCAAGTCCACCGCCTGCCGGGCAATCGCCAGCCCCAGGCCCGTGCCGGGCGTCCCGCCTACGTTGGAGGCGCGATGAAAAGCCTCAAACAGATAGTCGGCATCTTTCGGTGGAATGCCGATGCCGCTGTCCGCTACCTGCATCAGGGCGCGGCCCTCCTCGAGCCATAACCTGAACATCACCTTGCCGCCGGCCGGCGAGTATTTGATGGCGTTGCTGATGAGATTGGTCAGGGCGCAGCGCAGGAGTTCCTTGTCAAATTCGGCCGTAATCGCCAGATTCGGACAGTCAAAATCAATCTTGTGGGTCTGATAATGGTTGATTTGGAAGGCCTCGACGATATTGCGGCAAAAGGTAATCAAATCCGTGCGCTCTGGATTGAAACCCTGTTCCGAACGTTCCGATTTGCTCAAGCTCATCACATCGCTCACCATCGCATTGAGCTGCTCGACCTGAACGCGGATATTGTCGAGGTATTGCGCTTTCTCTTCTTCGGTGGCGCGGTCGCCATATTGCGCCAGCATATCATGGGAAAGGCGGATGGATGCCAGCGGCGTGCGCAGTTCGTGCGACATCATAAAGAGGAAGCGGTCTTTTAGCTCGCGCAGTTCGCGTTCTTTTTGCAGCGCCACGCGCATCCGCTCCTTTTCCAGCAGTTCGGCTTCCATCCGCTTGAGTTCGGTCATATCCTGAATGATGACCGTGTACAGATGGCAGTCATCCAGCTTCATCCGATTCAGGCCGAAGTACATCGGGAACAGGCTGTCGTCGCGGCGTCGGCCGATGAGCTCATGTCCATGTTCGCTATCGAGCAGCTGGAAGCTGAAATCGGCATGGAAGGGCTGGGTCATCAAATTCGTAATCGGCATCTCTGTCAATTCGCCCATATCATAACCAAAGATGCGCACCGCAGCCGGATTGCAGGTTTCGATTTGCCCATCGGACGACACCGTCAGCACCGCGTTGGAGATGTTATAAAGGACGGCCTGGGTCCGCTGCTGGCTCTCTTCCAGGTCAGTCTGCATATTCTTGAGCGCCGAGACGTTTTGGTGGACGACAATGATGCGCAGTTCGTCTTCCCAACGAAAACGGCTCACGCGCAGGACGAACCAGCGCTTTTTGTCGGGCGTGTGGCAGGGATATTCCAGTCGAAAGGCTTCCCGCCGCCCCTCAATCACATCGCGGATGCCTTCGGCGGCTTCGGCTGCGCTCGGCGTCTTGAACTGCGCGGAATGCTGGCAGATCGCCAGATAATTGGTGCCAATGCCATAATCGGCCTGTTCGAGGGCGTTCCTGACAGCGAAATTGCGCCAGGCGGCATTCACGGCGATGATGAGCCCGCGGTCATCGAGGATGGCAATATGGGGCGCCATCGCATCCAGAGCAGCCTGGATAAACCTTTCCGCATGCAGGCGCGTCTGCTGATTGTCCGAGGCAAAAGACAGCAACACAACGTCTCCAATGAATCCATTCCAATCATTTGTCAATCTTATCCTACCATATTACACCATTACATCCCATAATTCACGCGCGGGAGCGAATCGAAAAAACCCGCGCACCTGCAAACCCTGTAACAGCCTTTTGCCCGCGTGTTATAATCCCCGGCGCAATGGTCACGGAGAATCGGCACTGTATTGGAGAAAGCCTTGCTGCGGCTTTGGATTATTCCCCTTGTTTTCATCAGCCTGACGGCAGCCGCGCCGACAGTCGCGCAGGGGAGCGGGGGCGAAATCAGACATATTGTCAGCGCTGGCGATACCCTGTCCGCGATAGCGGTCGCTTATGGCGTGACGGTCGATGAGATTCTGGCGCTGAACAGCCTGAACCGCGGGGCTTTGCTGCGAATCGGGCAGCCCCTTCTGATTGCCGCCATCCAGTCCGATGAAAGCTCGCAAGACACCGGCGGGACAGCGCCAACCCTTGAAAATGAAGCCGTCTCCGACGATATGGCCGCACCCTTCCAAACGCTGCCGCCAGCCGGCGCGGCGGCCGCGCCCATCGCCCAGGCCGCTGCCCAGGCCTTGGATCCGACGCGCTTGGATGCGAGCGTTTGCTTGGCTATGTATGAGGATGACAATCAAAACGGCAGCTTCGACCTGGACGAGGCTTATCTGGCGGCGGGGGAGATTATCCTGAATGATGAGGCGGGGAACGAAAAGATAAACTACAGGCCGGATGGCCCGAAGGAACCCTTCTGCGTCGCGGATTTGCCGCCGATGCGCTATATCGCCAGGGCGGCCGCGCCGACTGGCTATGGCTTGACGTCCTCGTCTTCCCTGCATGTCAATCTGGAGGATGGAGGTCGGGTCAGAGCGCATTTTGGCGCTAAATTCGGCTTGCGAGCCTTCGTTATCCCGACAGCCGCGCCACCTGTGCCGGTGGCTGTGGCCGCTGAGGACAGCCTCTTGATGGAGTTGAGCGGCTTGCTGATGCTTGGCTTGGCGGGCGTGGTTCTGCTGGGAGGGCTGGTGGCGGCCTTGCTTATCCGCACTCGCTAAAAGGCCGCTGTCCGACAAAGGAAATCCGATGATGAGATTGATAAAATGGTTGGCGCTGTTCTGTCTGTTTGTCGTGGGGGCGGGTGCATTAACAGCGCAGGAAACGGGACAAATCTGCATCTTTTCCTTTGATGACCAGGACGAAAGCGGCGTGCTTGATGCCAACGAACCCCCAATCACACAGGGGGTCGGCATCAGCCTGCTGAATGAGCGCGGCGTCACGATTGAATCGCAGCTGCTGGAAGACTCGCCCCAGGCGGCTCGCGGGCTGGTCTGCTTTGTGGATTTGCCCGCCGGTGATTATCGGGTGCTGCTGACCAGCGCCGATTATATCGCCATGACATCGAGTTCGTTTCAGGCTGCTGTTGTGCCAGGGTCGGTGCCGGTCCGCTTCGACTTTGGCGTCAAACCGCTGACCAGCGAGAATGCAACGGCTGCGGCGCACTCCAGCCTCTCACAGGCCGAGCGGAATCTGGCCGGGCAGGGCATTCTCGTGAGCGCAGCCGCGGCGGCTATCGTCAGTGGCATGATGGTCATCATCGGTCTGTTTATCTATTTTGCGGCCTTCCGCCCGCGCATGAAGCGAAAACGTTCCCGACAGGCCCCGACGCCCAGCCCCCAGCCGAACGAGGGCATCTCACAGCCTTTTCATGGGGAAGATACCGACCAAACAAGCGCTGTCTAAGGCTTCCGAATGTCATTCCAGCCGAAACACTGCGGTTTGTATTTTACGGATGAAAATCTGCGATTGGCGCGGGAAAACCGGCAGCGCGAGCCAATTCGCAGCGCACTTGTCCGCCTGCGCCAGCCGGGCGATGTGCCGCTGGTTTCAGCGCAGTTGGCGGGCCTGCGCTGGCAGCTGTTCGGAGATGCTGAAGCGGCGCTGCCGGCCATCGAGGGTCTGCGGCAGGTGAATGGGTGGCAGCAGGCGGGGGATATCCAGTCGCAGCTTCGCCATCTGCTGGCATGGCTGTCTGTGCTGGAAATGCTGCGGGAGCATCCAGCTTGGAGGCCGCTGCAATCCGATTGCCTGGCGGCCTTGGAGGCGCAGCTGGACATCATTATGCCCGCAGCCGATGACGCCAGCCCGCTGGATGGTCTGTGGTTTGGCGCCTTGAATCTGGCGGCGGGCATCGTCCTGGAATGCGCCGCTTATTTCCAGCGCGGTCAGGCAAGCTACCAGCAGGCGATTCATCAGCATATCCATCCCGAAGGCTTTCTCAAGGGAATTGTAGATGCGCCTGATGTGACGCAAAGCTACAGCCTGCAAGTCTCCGGGACTTGCGCTTTGGTCTTGATGGCGGAAATGGCTTGGCATGTGGGCGTGGATTTGTGGTCTTTCGACAATCGCGGGGTCACACCGATGACGGCAGCGACTTATCTGCTCTATTATTATTTTTATCCCGAACGATGGAAATGGGAAGCGGGGCTGACGCGCGCGACGACCGAGTCGATTATGCGAACCCAGGGCGCCTTCATCGAAATGGTCAATCGGCGACAGCGCCTGCCAGGGATTGACCATCTTTTCATGGATTTGCGCCCGATGTTCGGCGCGGCTGCCGGCGGCTTAACGACCCTGACGCACGGCATCGCTCCGCCGCCCAAGAAGAGACGTTGGCGTTGGCTAAATGCCTTTGGCGGCTAATTCTGTGTTGGGCACGCTGACGGGCGTTTGTCCGCCCGGCTGTGTACGTCCCAGCAGGATGTCGGCTGCCGCCTGGGCAGCGCTGGGGCGAAAACTGTAACTGCAAACATAAGTGGCGATTTCGGGGAAGTTCTCCAGTTCGTATGGATCCCGCAGGGCAACCACAATCAGGCGGTCAGCGGCGAATTGGTGCAAGTCCTTGATCAGCTTAACCTGCATCGACTGGTCAAAATCCATGCCGGGCAGGGTATAATTCTCGGTGACAGCTATAATGATGCCGTTCTGCGGCAGTTCCGCTTCGGCAAAATCTTCCGCAGCGACAAGCTCGACCTGTCCGCAGGCTTTTTGAATCGCTGTGGCGAAGACATCAAAAGCAGAGGTCGCCTGGTTGGGGCCAATCCCGCGGGTATCGGTAAGCACCTTGTAAGCGCTGCGAAGCGTTGTATTGACGAGCAGGAGCGGCGCCGGCGGCTCAATGGGTACGAGGTGATGCCCGTTGCGTAAAATGGATACCGCCTGTCGGGCGACATCGAGTTCGACAGCGCGGTGGCTGTTCTGCCCGACGACAGTCGGCTGATGTGGCCGCGGCTCGGTGGAAAATCCCGCCGCCAGCTTCAGGCGCAGGATGCGCCCAAGCGCATCATTGACGCGCTGCTCGCTGATTCTGCCGTCCTCGACCGCTTGGATAACGGCTCGTATCAGGGATCGCTGATTGTCAAGATAGCGGCTGGCATCATGGTCGTAATGTTCTTCTGCCAGCATCATCAAATCAACGCCGGCATTGAAGCCCTGAATAACAGCATCCGCCGGGTCATAATGGCGTTTCATCGCCCGCATGTTCATGCTGTCGGATACAATCATGCCCTCGAATCCCAGTTGCCCGCGCAGGACATCCCCCAGAATAAGAGGCGAAAGCGTCGCCGGGCGCGCCGCATCCAGCGCCGTAAAAATGATGTGGGAGGTCATCACAATTTCAGCGCCGGCTTTAATCCCTTCAGCGAAGGGGTGCAAGTCAATGTGGAAGAGTTCCTCGCGGCTGCGATGAACCGTGGGCAGACCGCGATGGCTGTCCATGCGGGTATCGCCATGACCGGGAAAATGCTTGAGCGTGGCGACAGCCCCGTTTTCCTGCAGGCCATGCACGGCGGCAGCCGTCATGGCAGCGACAAGCTCGGGCGATTCACCAAAAGAGCGCATTTCAACTATTGAATTATGTGGATTTGAATTGCAGTCGGCCGCTGGCCCCAAGACCGTGTTCAGCCCGACTGCCAGCATCTCTTTGGCAATGACAGCATACATCTCATAGGCACATTGCGGGTCATAAGTTGCGCCAATCGCCATATTGCCGGGTCCCATGGCGCTCTCGGCTGTCATCACCGACCAGGTGCCTTCTTGGTCGGCGCCCAAGAGCAGGGGAATCTGCAAGCGGGTGCTGCGGGCGAAAGATTGCAAGGTGTTGGTGAGCGTGATGGCTGCGCTGGCGGTCGGCACATTGTCATTGCTGATATAGGCGCCGCCTACCAGATGGTCTTCCATCAGGATGCGAGCTTCATTCATCTGATTGCCAGCGAAAGCCAGCATAAACATCTGCCCGACTTTTTCGGCGATGGTCATCGTTTTGATGGTGGATTCGATATTCATTTGAGGATTATGATGTCAAACTCTGTCACTAAAATAGCGTTGCAAAAACTCATAAACTTCTTGTTTTTGTGCCTTGGATGCGGCTTGCACAATCGCTGTCACGTTAAGCCACCCCGTTTCGTCATCCCAGTAGTTCTTTTTCATAACTTGATGCCGACCACATAATGGCTGCCACTTCGTTGAGTCTTTAGGGCTGCTCGCGGCATGTAAAGCATGGGGAGTCTTATGATCGGGTGTCAATTTGACTGTACCCCCGCCGACCGGATCTATATCACCTTCTCGAAGGCCACAGGTTATGCCGCCTTCCGACCAAGCGCAGCTGTAATCATGTTCTTTCAATACCTGCTGCCATGTGGCGGCATTGGGGCGGGTGCGTTTTGATGCTGTCTGACGGCGTTCTGCATTCGGCATCATGTATTCGCTGATTTTAAGATCGCCGCGGTTGCGCCATGAAAGGATGGTGTAACCCTTATCGGTTCTGAGTTCCGATAGCCGTTGATGCCAGTTTTCTGGAATACGACCTGTAACTGGATCGGTTGCGACTTCAATCAACTGTTCTCGCGTTGCAACCTTGCCCAAATTGTCCAAGAAAAATGCTTCAATTCGGGCCCGAATTGAGCGCTGTGTATATGGCCCTTTAATTTTTGCGTTTCTATCTTCCATTAGCCATTCCACTGCACTTGGCAATGCGCTTCTTTGTTATTGACAAGTATTCTTCCGAATGGTCACACAGCACAGCCCGGCGGTTAAGACGAAAACAGGCCTCTCCGGTGGTTCCAGATCCACACATGGGGTCAAGTACCGTATCATGCTCTTTTGTAGACATGAGGATCAGAGGTTCTATCACAGCCAATGGTTTTTGGGCCGGGTGCCCGGTTTGTTCACGGCGGCCAACAAACCCGATATTCAATGGAGCTTCTATGACAGAAGGCGGCGCAGGGATAAACCGCGTCCTTCCGGTCTTCCATCGCGCCAGCTGCTCATCATTCATAAAATGTTGCGGATATACGGGGGCATCCTCTGCGGCTAAATGAAGGCATGCGTTTTGCGCAGAACGCCACCCGCGAATCACGGACGGGCAATTCTTATAATACCAAGTAAGCCACGAAACGAGGATAAAGCCTTTTGGTATATTCGGTATTTGGAATGCCAATACTTCTGGGAAACCCCATACAAAAACATGTTTTGATATTTTGCAAGCAGCATCAATGACACTTGTCAGCCACTCATGATAGTCGGCTCTCTCTCCGCCTGCGCCCTTATTATACCAAGGATCAAGAATAACGGTAGTTACTTGTTCAGCTGTTGCTAGGGTATCAAGGACATCCGCCGCCGGCAAAATTTTTACAGCTGAGATGGCTTGCGGCTTATCAGCTGTCCTGTCATCAGGAAACATTTGAATTTGCGTCATGTCCATACATCCCTTTATCGCATCAACCATCATAGCCAGATTTTGCGACTTATCAAGTGTAAGCGGCTATTTAACCGCGCCCATCGTCAGGCCGCGCACCAGATAACGCTGGAAAAACAGCGCCATCACAAAGGGCGGCAGCATCGTCACCACGGCCGCTGCCGACATATCTTCCCAAGCCACCTCATATTGCCCGATAAACAGGGTCAATACGACCGTCAGTGGCTGTGAATCGGCTGAGCGCGTGAAAATGATGGGTATCAGAAAATTGTTCCAGGTCGAAAGCAGAGCCACCAAAAACACGGCCACCATGCCAGGGCGCGCCAGTGGCAGGATGATGCTGAAGACCAAACGCCAAGGGCCAGCCCCATCAACCCGCGCCGCATCCTGGATTTCCAGTGGAATGTCACGGATGAATGTCGTCATCATCCACACCGACAAGGGCAAGAGCAGCGTCACAAAAATTAAAATCAAGCCTAGCAGGGTATCGACCAACTCAAGCTGCGACATCAAAAAGAACAGGGCAATGAGCGACACCCAGATAGGCAGGGGCAGCATCAGCATGATAAAGAAAAAGATGGGCCGCTTGCCCACAAACTGCATGCGCGCAAAAACATAACCGGCGCCCGTCGCCAGCAAGGTCACGGCGGCGGCAGAAGCCGCACTGATAATCACGCTGTTTTTCAATCCCGAACCCATCAAATCCGCCGTCGGTGAAAAACCGCCATCGCGGAATTTGGCGCCCTCTGTAAAAATCGTGGCGTAATGTTCCAGAGTAGGCTGGCTGGGAAACCATATTTTGTAGGGGCGGGCATAGAGTTCGGTGCGAGTCGAGATGCTGGAGACCGCCACCCAGTAAATCGGCGCCAAAGCCCAAATCAATACAATCGCACACAGCGCATAAATGACGCTCAGGCGCAGCCATTTTTGCTGGCGGCGGCTCAGGTTCATGCTTCCTGCACCCCCTGACTGTAGACGCGCCAGGTGAAAATCAAGCCGACAGCCAATGACATGACGAGGATGATGTAAGAGAGCGCCGCTCCCAAACCGACGCGCAAATCGTGGAAGACCAGTTCATAGTTATAGAGCATCAGCGTTTTGGTGAATGGGTTGATGGCGCCACCGGCTGAACCGCCGGCCGTCAAAGTCCAGACGACATCGAAAATCTGGAATGCCGCGATAAACTCGACCACCAGCGCAATGCCAAATGAGGGCAGCAGGAGCGGAAAGGTGATATAGCGCACCCGCGCTATCGCGTTGGCGCCATCCACCTTGGCCGCATCGTAGAGGTCATCGGGAATGCTTTGCAGCCCCGCCAATAAGATAATCATCGGGAAGGCGAAGCGCGTCCAGGTTTGCACAACCGCCACCCAGAAGATTTGGGTTTCGGGCGGTTTCAGCCAATACTGATAATCCTGAATCAAACCGAACTGATACAGAAAGCCGTTGAAAGCGCCGTATTCGCCATTTAACAGCCAGCCCCACAAAAATCCGTTCACCACCGGCGGCATCATCCAGGGCAGGATGGTCAGCGTTCGCATCATGCCGCGCCCGGGAAAGCGTTGATTGAGCAGCATGGCAATGCCAAATGCGACCGCCATTTCCAGGGGCAGCGCCAGGATGACGACTTTGAAACTGCGCCCGGTGACCTCCCAGAACTCCTCATCTTCCAGCAGACGGATATAGTTCTCCGCCCCCAGATATTTCGGCGGGCGGCGGATGCGCAGGTTTTCGGAGGTGAGGCTGGTCTGGAAGGTATCGACGGCGGGGTAATAAATGAGCAGGGCAATCAGCAGGACAGGCGGCAGCAGAATGATAAAAATAAAACGCGAATCTGACGAGAAGCCCGCCCGGCGGGAGCGAACAAAAATCATGCGCCTGCACCAAACAGCAAATTCCCGCCACCTTGCGCGGGCTCCACGAAAGGAGACTCGCTGGCTCACCTAATATCTCCCCAAAGAGGCTTCGGGGTCATCTTTTTGACCCCGAAGTGACACGGTTTCAGAAACTTACTCGTATTCGGCTTTGAGGTCATTCCATTCATCAGCCAGTCGGTCGATGGTATCATCAGCCGACATGCCCGTCTGCGCGGCTTCGAGAATCGTCTCGCTGACGGCGGTGGCAAAGGGACCCCACCAGAGTGTATAGCGCGGCAGTTCGTTGACGTGCATGCTCTGCTCGACGATGGCATCGTATCCCTGGATGGCGCCGTCTTCATTCAGGCTGCTGGAAACGGAAAGCCGCGAGGGATAAAGCCCGAAGGCATTGTAAATATCGGTCATGTTTTGGTCGCCAACATACCACTTGATGAATTCCCAAGCCGCTTCCGGATTCTCCGAATCGACTGAAATGCCGATGCCGGCGGGGAAGCTCCAGGTATTGCCGACTTCGGGCAGCACCATGTATTCGACATTGGGCGCCTGCTCCGACCGCTCCGGATTATTGGCAACGGCAACCGATCCCTGCCAAGCCTGATGGAAGACGCCGACGCCGCTCCAGAACAGCGCGTGCTGGTTGATGGAGCCTGCCAGAATCTCGGGGCTTATCAATTCATCTTCGAAGAAGCTCAGCAAGAGCGCCATCGCTTCACGTCCCTTCGAGCCTTCATCGGCAAAGACGGGGTTGAGGTCTTCATCGAACATGGGGTCGCCCATCGACAGGGCAATCAGCCACCATGACCAAGAAATGGCGCCCATGGCGATGGGGTGTTCATCCACGCCGGCATCACGAATCGCAAATGCCATCTCCTGAAGCTCAGCCCAGCTGGTTGGCGGCGCATCGAAGCCGGCTTCTGCCAGGCTGGCGCTGTTGTAATCCATCATCACCAACTGGAGGTAGGTCGGGATGGCATAAACATCACCGTCAATCGACCAGAAATCAATCTTTTCGAAATCACCTAGGTCCAAGTCGCCGCGTTCGAGGAAGGCATTCAGTGGCAGCATATTCCCGGTGGCAACGATATTTGATGGCGCTTCCTCGGTCAGGAAGATGACATCGGCCGGTGCCTGTCCGGTAGCGGCGGCAACCTGAACCCGACTGAAGAGGTCTGCCGTTTGTACCGATTGAATCTCAACGGTGATGCCGCTCTCGTCCATAAATGCCTGCATTGCCTCTTCGCTGGGCGGGACGCCCCATGGCGGTGCCAGGAATGAGATGGTTGTATCCTGCGCCTGGACACCCAAACCCATACTCAACATAAACACCAAAAGCAGCAGGATGAT
>DAOUKA010000041.1:0-3008 GCA_034421915.1 Anaerolineae bacterium | reverse complement strand
ACCATATCGCCCTTGCTGCTGCTTGCCTTGATAATGCGCTGATACAGCGCCAGCGGCTTCTGCGTCGGATAGCCCGTGCGTTCCTTCGAACTTGCATTGGGAATGTCATCCCACAAGTTGGAGAGTTTTATACCTCGATGGTCACGGCGATACTTCCGCCGTTGAAGTTTGCCTGAAGGAAGTATAACAAAATTGCCCTTCTGATATTCTTCTTCCAGTCTTTCTTTAGTCATTGTCCACCCACTCGGATTGGGATTTCTAAAACCTCGCCACTCATAGCACAAGTTTGGACGATTGCCTAATGCAACGGGGCGGAATATATGAGAACTATCATCGTAGTATCGCTGTCCATGTTCATCGATTAACGGAAACTTTTTAAGTATCTCTTCTGGGCTAAGTTCACGGTATGGAGAAAACGTAGCATTTCTTGATTTCGTATAGAATAGAATCGCATCTGTGTTCGCTCCAAAACGAACACTTGCATATTGCGATTGCTTTCCTGCGATAATTCGTTGCCAAACAATCTCATTCCGAAAGTTCCTGCGACCAAAGATGCCATCCATCATCGCTTTGATATAGTGGCTGGCAGTCGGGTCACAATGCAGATAAATACTCCCATCCTGTCGCAAGATGCGGCGCATCTCCATCAGGCGCACGCCCAGCCAGCACAGAAACGCGCCCATATCATCCCCATAAGCCGCCCGCGCCGTCTCGATGACCGACCAAACAGCCCGCCAGTCGTCTTTGATGCTATCCACCCATTCCCCCTGCACATCCCGCTCCCAGGACCACCTGTCGCGGAACTTTGCGCCTTTTGCCAAGCTGTCGGGCGTAGCATGAAAATCCCGATTCTTGTTGAAGGGCGGGTCAGTCGCAATCAAATGCACCGACTCGCTGTTCATCCCGCGCAGAAAGTCCAAATTATCACCGTGATACAGGCTGCGGTTCTGGAAGTTAGGTTCAGCCACGTTCGCTTTTGTATAATTCCCATTAAATCAAACAAGCAAGCGTTTCATGCGGCTCTTACATGGGATATACTGAACATTGAAAACCTGCGGGTTTTCGATATTTTGGCGTTCCTGTGGCAGTAGGCTGTCAATCCTGTAAGCTGCCACAGGAATCTCCATACAAAGCCATGAAAGGCTCACCACTAAAATACCCTACTTTCGCTTTCTTTGCAAATGGAAAGTTGCTTTAATTGGATGAACCAGCCACCTCATCATACAGCCGCTCATAACGCGCAGCCGTCCGCGCCCAGCTGTATTCAGCCTCAATCAGGGCGCGGCCATGCCTCGACAGCCGCCGCCGCAGCCCCCCGTCCTGGATAAGCCGCACCGCGCCGGCGGCGATTTCGTCCACCGCGGCTATCCAAGCGGATTCGCCATGCTTGACATCAATGCCATCGACGCTCAAGGGCGTCGCCACCACCGGCGCCCCCATCGCCAAGGCCTCCAGGACCTTGTTCTTCAAGCCGGCGCCCATGCGCAAGGGACACACAAAGGCCGTCGCCCGCGCCAGATAAGGCTTCACATCAGCCACGCGCCCGGTGACCTCAATATCATCACTCGCCAAACCGCGCATCCAATCCGGCGGGTTATGGCCCACCAGCTGCAATCTGGCCTGCGGGATTCGCTGGCGAACCGCCGGCATCACCCGCCCCGCCAGCACCTTGACCGCATCCCGATTGGGCGGATAATCATAGTTGCCGACAAACACCAAAGTATGCGGCGCGCGTTCGGCTGCCGGCGGCTGAAAGCTCGTCAGGTCAATCCCGTTGGGGATAACCTCAATCTTGAGCTTGGGCTGGAGCGACAGCAGCATCTCTTTATCCGGCCGGGCGATAACCACCGTGCGGTCATAGGGCGTGAACATCCAGGATTCAAAGCGGCGCGCCATCGGCAGTGCCAGCCGGGCTTTCAGCTGACCTTGACCGGCCGCCCGCTCCAAATAAAGCGCATAAGATTCATAGGGCGTAATCACGGTCGGCTTATCCGCAAAACAGGGATAAAACTCATAGACGCTCACGCCCCCAAAACAATGCACCAAATCATAATCACAGCGCCCCAGATAATCATCAATCGCCTGCCAAAGCTGCGGGCTGAAGCTCATCCCAGGCGCTTGAGCGAAACGCGCTGATGAGACCAGCAAAGGTCTCAGGTAAGCCAGGCCGCCGCGCCGCGCCTCGGGAATCAGTTCGATGCTGCGGAAAAAATCCCGATATTCAGCGATGAACATCGGGTCATCCGCTTGGTCATACAAAGCCAGCAGGTCGATCACATAACCGCGCCGCGCCAGTTCCCGCGCCAAATGCCAGATAATCAGACGGTCGCCCAGATGAAGCGGATAAGGCGGACAGCGCGAAATCAAGAGGATGGTTTTCATAAGCCAATCGTACCCGGCCAACGCAAAAAACTCATCGCCAGGATGAGCTTTTCAGTGCCGAGACCCAGACTTGAACTGGGGACACCCGCATTTTCAGTGCGATGCTCTACCAACTGAGCTATCTCGGCATTTCATTATTGAATGGAATGCGAATTCTAACCGACCGAACAGGCATTGTCAAGGATAAAATGCCCATCCGCATCAAAGCGCGCCGCTTGATGCCAATTCAGACTCCAGCCAAGCCTGAATCACCTGACAGGTCGCTTGCGGCGCTGCTTGTGGAAACAGATGCCCCTGCCCCGCCATCTCATAAAATGCGGCCGAGGCGGCCATCCGCTTCACTCGGTCAAACGCCTCGCGGACAAAGGCATCACTGTCCGCGCCGCGCACGAACAGCAGAGGAACCGTCCCCTTCAGCTTGGGCAGCGCCTCCCAGATTTCGAGATAGACCGTCGCAAAATAATAGGCCTCCCACTCGGCCGACCAGCACAATTCAAAGCCGGCTTGACCCGCGCGCGCCTGCGTGCCATGCTCGACATACAAGCGCAGCACCTCATCCGACCAATCCGCGAACAGCCGTTTCGCCCGAAAATGAACGAAGGCATCCTCGCGGCTATCGAAGAAGC
>DAOUKA010000040.1:0-3628 GCA_034421915.1 Anaerolineae bacterium | reverse complement strand
ATCGCTCTGCTGCGCCGCGATATTATCTCGCTGCGGCGCATCATTCGCCACCAGATTCCCATCGTCCAGCAACTCGAAAGCACCCAGCATCCCATCCTGCACGATGACATGGAGGAATACTTTGGCGATATTGCGGATCACCTGTTCAAACAGCGCGACATTATCGAAGAAAATTATGAAATCATCAACAGCTTTGCCGAAACTGCCGATACCCTTGCCAGCTATCGCATTAACGAAGTTATGCGCATCCTGACCGTCATCTCGGTTATTATGCTGCCGCTGACCTTGATTTCCAGCATCTATGGCATGAACATCGAGCTTCCCTTTGCCGCCCATCCCAGCGCCTTTGGGCTGACCGCTGGCGTTATGATTGTGATTGCCCTGCTGATGCTCATCTATTTTCACAGGCGCAACTGGTTATGACCTTGCCCCAGCCGACCTGTATCGACAATGCCCCTGACCTTCACCAGTGCGTCGAGCATCTCCAGACGCAAGCGCGCATCGCAGTCGATACCGAATCCAACAGTCTTCATGCCTATCGCGAACAGACCTGTCTCATTCAGCTTTCCACCCCGGATGAAGATATTCTCATCGACCCGCTTTCGATGGATGACATCACAGTTTTGGGGGAGGTCTTTGCCGACCCAAGGATCGAAAAGGTCTTTCATGCCGCCGAATACGATTTGATTTGCCTGAAGCGCGACTTTGATTTTGATGTCCGCGCCATGTTCGACACGATGGCGGCCGCGCGGGTTTGCGGCTATCGGCGGGTGGGCTTGACTGCGCTGCTGAAAGTGCTGCTGGGCATCACGCACACCAAGACCCATCAAACCGATGACTGGGCGCAGCGTCCACTTCCATGGAGTCATCTGCAATACGCTCAAATGGACACCCGTTTTTTGCTGCCCCTGCGAGACATATTGCATCAAGAACTGCTGGCGGCCGACCGCCTGGAAGAGGCGCAGGAATACTTTGCCGATGTAACCGCCTTCGAGGTCAAATCGCAGGAATTTGACCCGGAGGGATTTTGGGACTTGTGTCATCCCGATGCCCTGACCGCGCAGCAGATGGCGGTCCTGCGCGAGCTTTATATTCTGCGTGATGAGCTTGCCAGAATATATGACTATCCCGCGCACAAGCTGACGGGCAACAAGGCGCTGCTGACGATTGCCCGCCAGCTGCCGCGCCAGCGCAGGGAGTTGTACGGGATACACAGCCTGCCTGCCTGGCTGGTGCGCCGCAGTGGCGATGAGATTATCGAGGCGGTCGCGCATGGCCGCATCAGCCGTCTGCCGCTGCGGCCGCCACGCCAAGAGCCGCCGCCCCTCGCAGTTGTCGAACGCTATAAGGCCCTGCACAAATGGCGGCGGAAGATGGGGCTTTCGCGCGGCGTGTCATCAGAAGTCATCATCAGCAAGCAGACGTTATGGGAACTGGCGCGGCGTCAGCCCGCCACCGTAGCCGAGCTCGCTGGCATCCGCGGCATCGGTCCCTGGCGGCGCAAAACCTATGGCGCGGCCCTGGTCGCCATCGTGAACAGCCTATCCCCAAGCGGCAGCTAATTTTGCTTGGAGCAGTTGAATCGAATATACTAGACTGGATATGTCCGCATTGGAATAAAAGAGCGACGATAAGTTGCCTGCTTCTTGGTCGGGCGACATCAGAGGGAGTAGTGTGGAGCATTTATAAATGGCTAAATCAAATCGTGAACACATCGGCAATATTATGGACTCCTTGAAGAGAGGTCTAGCGCCCTATGTTTTACAGCAGTACAAGGAATACTATCAGAGCGCATATTTACAGAAAATGGAAGAGAAGCTCCGCTATGTTCGCCTGCCAGACAGCCGGACCGTCTTGCAGGAAATTGACGTACTAGGCTGGTTGAATTTGATGAATCGCACTTGGCACGAGGTTTTCCAAGACAAGCTGTCTCGCAGTGAACGCGGTTACATTAACCAATTGATTGATGCACGCCATAGTTGGGCCCATCAGAAAGACATTACCATTGATGACACTCACCGCATTGCTGATGTCGCAACTGTTTTGCTGAAAGCGGTCGGTGCAACCGAACATGCACAGGTTACGGAGGAAATTGCACAAGACTTACTTCGTCAACGCTATGAAAAAGATATACAAAGCTCTGATGTCACCCATGATATTTCCAAAATGTCAACTGACCGCACCGAGCAGCTTCGCGCGATAAGAGACGAAATTGTCAACTTGACCCAATCCCCGCTTTATCCATATCGAAAGGAAAACGGCTATTTCCCCGTGATTGGGCAGGGGAATCACTATGCCGACATCATGTTTGTCGGCGAGGCGCCGGGCAAAAATGAAGCCGAGACCGGGCGTCCCTTTTGCGGCGCCTCCGGGCGTGTGCTTGACGAATTGCTGGAGTCGATTGACCTGGAGCGCAAGCAGGTTTATGTGACGAATATCGTCAAGGACCGCCCGCCCAACAACCGAGACCCGCTCAAGAGCGAAATTGATTTGTACGCCCCCTTTCTGCTGCGCCAAATCAACATTATCCAACCGCAGGTTATCGCCACCCTGGGCCGTTTCTCGATGGCATTCATCCTGAAACGGTTTAAGGCATTTCAGGCAAACCAAAAAATCAGCCACCTGCACGGCAAAGCCATCAAAGTCAGGACGGCTTACGGTCAAGCCTCGGTGGTGCCATTGTTCCATCCCGCCGCCGCGCTTTACAATCACAATCAGCGCAGCACGCTTGAAGCCGATTTTCAGGTTCTCAAACCATTTATTACCCCCGAATGATGTTGTAATAGCTGTAGCGCAACGCATAGATGAGGATGTCGAATGGCAATGGTAGCAGAAAAACAGTACATCAATGCGGAAAAATTTCTGGAATTGGCGGGACAGCCACAATATGAAGACTGCCTGATTGAGCTTGTCGCAGGAGAAATTGTTGAGATGTCGAAGCCAACAGGAGAACATGGCGAGATTACGATGTGGCTGAGCTTCAAAATCGCCAGCTATGTATTTAATAACAATCTCGGCCGAGTGACCGCCGCGGAGACTGGTTTTATCCTTGAGCGCAATCCGGACGGCAGAGATACAGTGCGCGGCTTGGACATCGCCTTCATCAGCAAAGCCAAAGCGCCAAAGCCGCTATCGCGTAAGTTGGTTGAGATTGCCCCCGATTTGGCGGTGGAAGTGATTTCGCCCGGCAATCTGGCAGGCGACATTCACAAGAAAGTCCGCGAACTGCTCAAGGCCGGCACGACATTGATTTGGATTGTTTATGCCGAAACGCGCACGGTAGTTGTTCATACCCCCGCCGGCGCCATCACCCACGAAGAAGCGGACATCTTATCAGGCGGCGCCGTCCTGCCCGGATTTGAAGTTCGGGTGGCGGATGTTTTCCCCGTGTAAAAATGGGTGCGGCGGAGCGGGCAATGGCTGATGTCAATGCGCTGGTGCAGGTGCTTTGGGATTATATGCGCGTAGGGCATCCCCTGCGTCAGGCAGATTGCATCTTTATGCTCGGCAGCTATGACATCCGCGTGGCAGATTACGCGATTGAGCTTTATCAGCAGGGTTACGCGCCTTATTTGCTGTTCTCTGGCGGCGTGATTCAGAAAAATAAGTCGCTGAACATCCATTGGGA